>MVRA01000001.1 GCA_002067315.1 Methanocella sp. PtaU1.Bin125
AGCTTCCGGACGATTTCACAGACCTATCGAATGACGCCGAGGTCCAGATGTACCGGGCCGCAGCATGGCGATTGCGCTCTTATGTGTTCTGTGAGAACGGGGAGACGCCGAACCTGTTCAAGATCGAGCTACGTTACCCGGACGGGTATACAAATCAGCATATCACAAATAATACAGGGTTCGACGAGTTCCCGCTCGGGACAACGCCGCAGTATGGCAATTATACGATCACTGTCTCAAAATCGGGGTACGTGACGAAATCGGAGAGTTTCACGCTCCCGGATGATTTCACTTATTATCCGATTGATATGCAATATCGATCGATGTGGTCGTTCTTTATGGAAGAGTCGACCGTGATCGAGCCTGATGGACCGCCTGGTTCCGGGACGTCTAACGATTATCAGCTCTACGCTTTTAACGGGATGACCTCGGAGATGATGCCGGCTACATTCGCGGTTTATGACAATTACACTCATTCGTCGATGACATATGTCTCGTCGTTGGCCAGTAATCCGCCGTATATCGCATGGGCGTCTCTGGTCGATAACCGGACGTACATGATCACGGCTTCAGCGCCTGGGTATGCTGACGAGGTAAAGATCGTAAACGTGTATGGTGGAGCGCAGGGATTCCCCTTCTATATGTACCCGGCTGGGAACATGACGGTCCGGGGGACCGTGAAGGATGAAGAGGGTGTGGCGATCAAATCGTGGATACATATCACTGATTCGAGTGGGCTGAAGACGTATACGATCGAAGAGACGGCCGATGATGGCTCGTTCGATATCCCGCTGAATCCCGCGTATCTATCCGGTCGTCTGGTCGTCACTATCAGCGATATCGATAATCTGTATACCGTGGCCGCGTTCTATCCGGTAGTTCCTGACAGCTTCCCTAATGGTGTTTACACGATCAACGCGATCCTCTACAAGTCTCCTAACTACTATGTGAACGTTACTGTTAACGCTGCATTAGCGGAGGGGTTTTATGTGTATCTGCTCTGGCCGTACGGTGTTCATAGTCAGTCCAATTTGTATATGGGCTCGACGCTGAGCTTGCCTGTCGGTCGTGCAGCTCCACTCGGGGAGTATAATGTCACGGTCTCGAAACTCGGATTTGTATCGCAGACAAAAACCGCTGACTGTCCTGACGATTTCGTTTTCGATGGCGTGAACAGGTATACCGCTGCTCTGGTCTTTGACATGGGCGCTGGTGGTCCGACGCCGACGAGCGCGCCAGGATCTCCGACGCCAGGATATCAGCGTATGAACGATACGACCCGGGCTGAAAAACTGTCAGCAGCGATCGGGATGGACTTTGAACTTTTACCCGCATTCATAGGAGCCCTGATCCTTGCGCTCTTGCTCGGTGTCTTTGCGCTCATAGGAGGACGGATACGATGAGGATATCCCTGGTAATGCTCGGGTTGGTCCTCCTGGTCATGATGTCCGGATCTGTAGACGCCCAGGTCCCGAGCATTTCGCCGGAACAACAGGCAAACATCGATCAGGCTACCGATATGATGTTCGATGTCCTGATCGCTCTCAATGCGCTGTTATTGGTAGCTACGCTGATCGGCCTGTTCAGGTCGATGCGGATATCGAGGAGGTCCCGTCGATGAAACGTTTGTTATTGATCCTGTTCGCGCTGATCTTCCTGGTCTCCATGGTGCCCATGGGAGTGGCTGACCAGGTTAACAGTCATCCCCCTATAGGTGATACGACCGCGTATAATCAGTTTTATCGGGATAACGATTGGGTCGCGTATGCGTATACTGGAGGAAACCTGTATACTAATCAGTCCGAGGTCACAGGCTCGTTTTATCATGCCGTCTCGGACAATAACATGATGCGTTACTCGATCAAGCTGAACGACGGCGACCGGCTGAACTATACGTTCACGCTCCGGGACGGCTCCGCTCTCTCCGGATGGGTCGTGAAAGAGTCGACCGGGATTTTTAATAGCAGGATCACGTTTAGCCTGGACGGAGTAACCCAGGCCACTGACGTGAGTAAGCTTCTATTCTTTGATATCGGACACGAAGCCATAATGCAATACTACATTTATAACGTGAATCAGAGTGATCAACAGCTCGCGGTCGGTTGTAATGTGGCGGGGCTCGTCGTCTCTCCGATCCTGGACATGAACGATACGATGACGTCGCTCTTTGTCGAGGTGTCGGCCGGAAGTCCGCTGGTCGTGGTCCATGAGCATTTTTGGGATGGCACGATCACGAATAGTAACGGGGCTGGGTGGATTCCGGACGCGAACGGGACAGCGGTCCCGGTACTTCCGAACGGTAACGCGGTGCAGAATGCTATCGAGGCGTTCCTGCAGCTCTATGAGGTCGCGGCGTCGTTGTTCATGAATTTGCTTTTTGCGGTCCAGCTCATCGCGGCGATCGTAATGTTTTTCCTGGACCCGCTCGTGATGCTGCTCTGTCTCGTCCTGGTGGAGTCTGCTGGCGCCGCCCTCATATTCAACAGTAATAAAAACATTTTTATTAAAGTGCAGCGGTTTGGCAAGTTTAACATGGCACTCTTCAGCGTGTTGCTGAGCTTGGCTCATCTCTTGATCGGGTTTTTCTATTACATGCTGGACATCATGGCCAAGATCCCGGATATCATTACTAAGATCGTGAATACCGCGACTGACCTTATCAGTAAGGTGGTTGCGATCGGGATACAAATCGGAGCGTTCATACTGATGTTGCCGAAATAGGCTGATACCGAAGTGATTTTTATGTGTAACAAATGGGTGATCATATTGAAGAAAGACGGAAAGACAGATAACGTTTTCAAGGGAACCAGCGCCCAGGAAGCAAAAGGAAAGCTAACCGGGTACGTCGATAGTAATTATCCGGCAAAAAAAGGAGGACCATGAGCTTTTTCAAGCGTCGAGAAGTGCCGGGCAAAGAGTTGATAGAAAAGATCAGCGAGGCCCGGGAACAGACGACCTTGGAGATCGCGCAGGGTGGCAATCACCTGATCCTTGATCGGTACGTGGCCAGGGAACAGATGCTGACCAGCGAGTCGAGTCAGAAAAGTTTTCCTATCGTCACGGCGCCGGTCGTCTTCGATGTCAGGAAACCGTTACCTGTCGGCAGGCACAGGATCTATCTGGCCAGTGACAAGGGCCCGACCGTCGAGCTGAAAAGGCACGACCAGAAGGCAGAGACGGAAGAGGCGGCGAAGCTCGGGATCACTCTCGCGCCCGTCGAGCTGGTCGAGGGCGTCTCGCTCTGGTCGGTCCGGACCCATCCCGAGCTGGTCAAAAAAGTGATCGATTCCAATCTGCTCAGCAATGCCCTGGGCTTGTTGGCGAATCGGGCCAGCCTGATCCTCGGGCTCGTCGTCGGCTTCCTGGTCG
Organism: Methanocella sp. PtaU1.Bin125; assembly: GCA_002067315.1. Taxonomy (GTDB): domain Archaea; phylum Halobacteriota; class Methanocellia; order Methanocellales; family Methanocellaceae; genus Methanocella_A. The sequence continues at coordinate 3,370 of MVRA01000001.1, forward strand.
GCGCCTTTGTGATCGCGTTCGTCGGCCTGGTTCTGGTGATTGCCGGATTTATCTGAGGTCGACATGTCGCTGAAACAGCATCTGGAAAAATTCCGGGAACAGTTACGGCCGGTAAAGGCCGTTGTAAAGTTGTGCCTGTTCATGGAGCTGACGCCGCAGGAGCGATCAATGATCGTCGACATGAACATGAGAGCCGCAGAAAACGGCGTCTTGAAGACCGTTAAGGAAGGGCTGAGATATGACCACGATTGAAGACAAACAGCGGGTCCTCGGGATCATCCGGCACCTGGAAAAGATGAGCCAGACTGACAAGTCGATGTATACTGACGTGATGACTAATCATCCACAGGTCGCAGAGCTCATACAGAACGAGGCGCGGCTATCTCCGGATGCCGTGGCTCTTTTCGAGCGTATTCAACGGATGATGCGGGCCGGAAATACCCGGGGCGTAGCAGAACTACTCAGGACGTGAGGACATGGGAGAAGTAAAGATCGATGTCGCGGACCGTGACAGTCGGCTGAAGAGCCTGCAAATCATCAGCGACTACTTCGGCGGCGGCGACAAAAACATCTTCGAGCGGACCGAGTACGACGAAGAACAGCGGAAATACGTGAGCCTGCTCAAAGGACTCTCGGACTTCATGGGCGGACTCCCCGGGACCGATGCGTGTCTCGTCGCGCACGCGCAGGCCGGGATCAGCCTCAGAAGGAAAGGCCGGATCGAGTTCGACGACGTAATGAAAGCCGGGAACGCCGGCGTTAATCCGACATCGTATCCGCACGAGTCCAGGAAGATTGAAGAGTCGATCATCGAGAAACTAAAATTCTGGAAGTGACCTGGACCATGGCGAAAGATGGTATCCTGATGCCCGGGCCGCAGGCGTGGGCGACCCTGACCATTTTCGGTTTTATCAAGATGATCAATCAGCCGGGCGAGACGCTGCGTGCACGGGCTGAGCGGATGCACACGCTTTGGGCGCTCATCCGGGAGAACGCTGACGCCCGGATCGTCCGCGAGAACGGCAATATAGTGAAGGGCGACCCGAAAGTCGAGATCGTTGACCAGGCGTGGCAAAACTTCCGGGACGAATACGACGTCCACGTAGACACGGACCCGAACTGGCAGGACCTGGAGAACCGGCTCGCAAAGAGCCTCGACAAGATCCTGTACCTCATGACCGAGGTCGTCGTGGATAATAAGATCATGGAGAAAGCCCGGTTCACCGGTCCGATGGATCTGGAGAAGGAGACGTTGAAATGATCGAGCTCGTCGCCGGGACCGTGCCGATGTACGATCCGGTTATCACGCTGAACAGTACGATCGCGCAGCTCTATCAGATGTATCCGGACGCGATGATCACGACGTGGCCGGAGTTCATCTTCTGGTGCTCGTTGTGTACGATGGCGCCGATCGCGGGACAACTCATCGGAAAGTATCGGCACAAAATAATAAAAAAGATAAAAGATTTAACACAGAAAGGATAAACTATTCTTGGAGGTATTATGCCGGACATCATACCGCAGATAACGCCGGAGCAACTGGCAGTCCTGGAAGCCTACCGGAAGAGCCATAGCGAACAGGCTGAGAGTAGCTGGGACGAATATTGGCGCCGGCACCTGGACAAAGACTTCTATAGCGCCCAGGACGGACAGCACATGCTCGTTACCGGGAATACCGGCGCCGGAAAAACACAGTTTTTGCTTAACCTGGTCAACGATTACCTGAAGAAGACCGATCATATCATCGTCTGGCTCGACTGCGGCAAGTCCAGTGAGCTGGCGAACCTGGGACGCATGAAAAAGCTCCGCGTATACGTGCCCGAGGGCTGCGACATGGAGATCCGGGTTAGCCCGGACTACATGGACGAATGGAAGGGCCATGAGATCATCAAGTTCCGGCCCACACAGATGACGAAACTATGGAAGGGCATGAGTAACAAGTACATCAACGTGATCAGCCTGCTCCCCTACATCCTGACCAATGTGACCATGTATGTCGACATGATCGGTAAGCTGTTCTCGCGGCTCGTCGTGCTCGCGCAGCGCGAGGAGCTGACCGGCCGGATCGAGCTCTTCTGCGACGAGTTCCATCTCATCTGTCCCGAAAAAGTCAACCAGCTCAGCGACGACCATTACCAGAAAGGGACGATCGTGGTCCGGAACGCGGAGATGATCCGGAGCTGCGGCATCGGCCTGAAGGCAGCGGCGCCGGCCGTCACGAAGGTCCGGCAGGCGATCCGTCAATGCTTCACATGGAGAGGCATCGGCCGGGGCACCCGGTTCCTGGACGACGACGACCTGCCTCTGAAAGAGAATAACAAGTTGTGGATCGGCTTGAAGCCTGGCGAGTTCTTTATCGCCGACCCGAACAAAAGGTTTACTGATAAGCCGGTCAAGGTCAAATACTGGGGTGAGGGCCGGGACGTGGCGCACGTCCGGTATATTGGCACGTTGAACGGGGAGAGCGACGAGCCGCTTGACGAGGCAGAGTTTACCGAAGTCGCGGAAGTGATCGCATGATTCGGGATTATAAAATAATTTTATCGCTTAATGATAATATAATATTTAAAAAGAATAAGTTAGAATTTAAAAAAAATAAAACATGTGCTTGGTGTGGCTCGAATAAAAATTTAGCGGTACATCACGATACAACTTATGGTGAAAAATATCGTCAGATGCTTAATTCTTATTATAAGAAATATTATGGCGAAGAAAAGGTATCTAAAGAAATTTTTTTAAGTCGATTGACTCATATTAAAAAAATACACGATGAAGAAATAAAAAAAGAATTAACTAAATGGTATCTTAGTTTAAATGACTGTGTTGTTATTTGTAACAGTTGTCATTTTAGATATCATAAGTATGGTTTTAAAGGGCCTGCAAAGTATGATAACTGTCCTAAATGTGGTGCTCAAAAAATTATTAATTATAAATATTGCAAATTATGTAATTTACATGAGGCTATATCATGACCGACCCGATCCTCGACCTGGCCTTCTTGGTGAAGACCAGGCTGAAACTGTTCAGCGCGATCATAGCCATAATGGTCCTGTTAGCCGCTTTCTCGTTGTACGTGACTAACCCGAATAAGCCGGACGTGATCGCGTTTCTCGGACAGGTGATCGTCGTCAGCGACGGGACGACGCCGGCGCCGGCCGGCAGCACTACCGGAGGACTTCCGGCCGGGATCGTCATCGTCGAGGTCACGCCGACCCCTACCCCGGCGCCATCCGCGACGCCGGCGACCCCGGCCACGCCGACCCCAGCTCCGTATGTCGAGCCGGTATTCGTCGACGCTCCCGAAGGCCGGCCGGCTACGCCGACACCCGTCCCGACCATCGACCCGGCGGCCGGCCAGATCGAGCACTTGACCCCGCTCACCGACCAGGAACGATACACGCTGCACCCCTGCGACATGCCCGTCGTCCGGACCGGTAAAGGAAGCCTCGTGCCCGATAAGACTACGTTCGGCGAGCCCGGCTATCACCGGGGAGACACGGCCCGGCTCCGCGTGACCGTCGTCAACGTCCAGCCCGGCACGATCAACCAGGAGACGATCAGCATCGGCCTGTCAAGCATGGTCGCCGGACAATGGATCAAGTTCCCGATCGACTATAAATTCGCTATCGGCTTGGAGCTGCAGCAGGACGTTCAGCGGACACACGACTTTTATGTGCCGATACCTGAGCAATTAGTCCCGGGATTCTATAAGGTCGACATCGACGTATACGACCAGGCAGACGGGGAGCTGATCTGCGGCGTCACTAAAGAGGTCAATATTATATGATCCCGGACAACTGTACTGCCTGCGGCGATTGCTGCAGGTCCATGGTCCTGCCGCTCCCGCACATCAAGGGACACGCGATGGAAAAGGACCATGAGCAATGGGTCGAGCTGCACGGCCTGGAGATCATCAACGTCCAGGGCAGGCGAGCCGTCCGGATACCGATACCCTGCACGATGCTGGATGACAACGGTAAATGCAGGATCTACGAGATAAGGCCGAAGATGTGCCGGCAGGGTCGATGCCCGAAGACGAGACCGGATACTGTTCATAGGTGATTGATATGGAAACTATCACAATAAGACACAAGAGCAATTATTCAATGGGACATCTCCTTATGGAGATCGGCGCGCTGATGATCATATTTGCGTTAGGCGCTGGTATCGCATGGGCACTGATTTTTTCCGTGCTTGACAACTATCTACCTAATGGCGGCCTGGGGAACGATGGCTTCGTCATGGTCGTAGATGGAAAGCTTACATCACAGGGAGCAACAGAGATCGCTTTCATGTTAGCGATGTTCGCGTTTGCCTTAGGCTTCGTATTTTATCTTGCCGGTATGCTCCTTTGCATGGCCGTGCGTAAAAGCCTTGAAGATGAAGGCATCGAGATCGAAGAGCTGAAGATCGAAATGGAACGCGACGAGATAAAGCACCTCGATGATAAGTTAACCAAGAGGATCAACAGAAAGAAACTTCGATGGGCCAACAAGTCGGAAGATAGTCACACGCCATAATATCCCGATTATGCCCGGCATCCTGCAGGCAATACCCCCTGCCTGCATCCTGCCGGGTATAACCTACACTTACGTTTTTTAGCGCCCCGGTTCGTCCTGGACCGTTTAACGAATTATAAAGCAGCGTTATGATATTAACATTTATATCTATTTGTAGCTTTGAAAAAAATAGGGCAAGCCTCGTCTTGAATATCTATTAGTATTCTGCCGCCGCCTTTGCCTTTTTCGTATTTTTTTCGTGAACGTGGCATTAGTTTGTTCCTCGACATGCATTATTGAATAACCGAAAGTTATATAGTTGATTGATGGAATTATGATTATTATACCATTATTCAATAATTGTAAAATAATGGAATTATAAAAGGAGGTTAAATGTTTACAGTTAACGAGGAATTAGCGACCGTTAAGACTGTTACTGTTATCAATAACGGTAAGGGTAAGCACGGTCTTTATATTCCGACGCATTTCGAGGAAAACGGGTGTGATCTTGAAAATGTTGGAGAGATCACGATTTGCCAGGACAAAGAGAACAAAGTCATTTACTTCAGGTATGGCGACCTGAAGCCTGCCGAGGTTCCTGCAGACGTCCGAGCGCCGACCGCCGTGGAGTGATCGGGATGGCTGAGGTTTCTGTTGAAAAGCCTTTCAGGTTGTCCCGGGAGGTTTACGAGCGACTGGACCCGTTGTATCAGGCGTTTGCTGACGTGGCGCTGCGGGACGGCCGGTTCGTGATGGTCGACGGGATTCCGGGGGCTTGCTGATGGCGTCGGTTGCTATCGAGATGGTCCCTCCGGACCCGTTGAATGGTCTTGGGATGGTTCGGTTCGAGAGCATTTACATGTTTTTCCTGGAGAACTGCACCGGCTGTAAAAAGTCTGCTTGTAATCGGCTGACGAAGCAGGTAACTCAGTGTTACCGCGACTCGATCATGAAGATGCAATGAGGGGATGGTCTTCGTGTACGAGGGAATTTCAGTAGGAAAGGCCGGGTTCCGTGGGATCGATGTTCCCCTGGAGATCCAGGATAAGCGGTATGATGTTCATTGCTGGAAGTGTACCGGGCGTTATCCGAGCGTCGCGGCCGGCGTGACGCATAAGGAGATGCTGGAGAAGGTCCGGGAGCATGTCAAGTTGCATCCGGAAGCTGCGGACAGGATATTCGTATTTCCGATCGAGGGTGAGCGGAACAGGGGCGGTCAATCATGCTGAGGCGATTGACTGAAGAGGATTTCGATCGGATATGCCCGAAAAAGCCGTTCCAGAAAATAAAGTGCGAGGACACCGATTGCATTATCGGCGACCCGAAGGCTTGTGTAAGAATTTTCATAGGGGGCGAGCCCTTTGACATTCAGTGACGACAAACACCTGCGAGACGCGGAAGAAAGTTGCGAGCGATGTCCTAAGCTTATGAGACATCTTTCACTTGATATATTTTTCTGCGACGAGCGGCCGGACATGACTATCGACGAGGCCCGGGTCGAGTGTGATAATTGCTGGGAGATCATCGGTAACGAGCACGACGAGGACGACGTGCCCGATGCCGGGGATGTCCTGGACATGCAGGAGGCAATATTTTGCTGATCGAACTGCTCTTCGACCCGTGGCTAAAGTCGAAGGTCCTGGAAGGCATTAAGTATTGTACCTCCCGGAATAAGGCCCACGGCGTCCCTGGGGACACGTTTTGCGTCGGCCATAAAATGTACTGCCTCATCAAAGTCGAAGCAAAGCGCCTCGCGGACGTCGCGGGTAACTGTTTCCACGCCGAAGGCTGCGACACGCCCGAAGACTTCATCCAGGAATATAACCGGGTGTACCGGCATAGCGCCCGGTTCAACCCGGAAAAGATCGTGATCGTCCACTGGTTCGCGGAGGTCGGCACCAAATGATCGCCAGCTGCGGAATCTGCGGGATCCTGTTCGAGACGACAACTGAGGATGCTTGTGATCCTCGTGGTCCTGTCTGTGGCGGCTGCTACAGGCGGACGGGCTGCAGGACCTGTGACGAGTATCGGGCCCGGGGGTCGTCTTCATGATTATTAAAACCTCACGACCTATATTGCCACCATGTGAAGGAAACACGGAAGATAAAAAACGGTTTATTTGTAAGGAGGGCTGCGGCGAGTGCTGTGGCCCTATGTTTTTTTCGGAGGATTTCCTGAGGCGGCACGCTGACAGTATCCAGGCGACCGGTAGATATGCCAGGTGGAACGGGCATGTCGGTGCTGTTACGCCGGATGGCGACTGTATTTTTTTGAGGCCGGATAAGTCGTGTGCGGTCTATGAGGATCGGCCGGATGTCTGTCGGGAGTATGGCAGGATCGTGGAGTTGCCATGTCCGTACTTCAAGGCGAACGGAGAGCCCCGGAATCGGGAAGAGGTTCGCCGGATGAAAAAGATGATCCGGACCATGGAGCATCTGGCTAAGAAAGGCATGTTGAAAGAACTGCATACCGGGATTGACCGGGACGGAGTGACCGCGTAGTTTGGATCTTCCTGATTCGGTCCGGCAAGTCGTCCCTGTGGTCTTCACGTTCGACGACTACAGGATGGAGATGGTAGGGACCATCGAGGAAAAGGAGTGGCTGGATCAGTATGAGGGAGAGCATCATTGTGGCGGCGAGGGGAAACGCTGGGTGATGTGTCCCGAGGGTGTCCCGCACGTCCAGGCGGCTCTCGGGAGCAGTATGTCGAGGGATAAGATGCACACGTTCCGGATGATTAAGGATAGTTGCGGTCGGACCGTGTGCCGGGTTTGTGGTCCCGCTGTTATTGAGAAGCGGACGGACGAGGTTTATCGGAGGATGAAGGGCGGCAAGCGGGCGTATGAGGCCGCGTCCGGTCGTTCGATGGGCCAGGAGTACGAGCTGATTATCAGCGTGCCCCGGTCCTGGTATGACCGGTACGGGACCCGGGCTGGCCAGAAGGATCTTAACCGGTGGAACGGGACGATGGCCCGGAAGATCGGCATGTGGGGTTTTGTCGACATGTTCCATGCGGTCCGGGGTAACGAGGCGATCCTGGATAGTGTCCGTTATGGCGAGCTCGCGCCCGTATTTTCTCCGCATTATCATAACCTGGGCGTCATGCCGCAGGGCTTCCGGATAAAGCACGACCATTTTAACCTGATGACGAGCAGCGCCTGGGAGCGTGCGTATGGCCGGAAGAAGATCGACGAGTACCTGAAGCTTCCGCAACGGTACAGCCCGAACATGGAGATCCGCTGGAAGACTCAGGACGACTGGATAGCCTATCACCTGCAGGGACACCCGGAGATTGACACCCAGGAGAACCGGGATACCGGTTGCGTGTATAAGCTGGTGCCCCGTAAGAAGTGGGGAAAGAACCTCTGGGAGAAGATCAATTACGAGCTTGACCATGCCTTCGTAGTGGTGGTCGAGCAGGTCCGGAACCGGAAGGGCTTCGAGCGTACGATCGAACAGCACATGCCCGTCAACAGGTGGCATGGAATCTTCGGGTATAACAATATGAGCATGGAAGCCGTCAAAGAACCCGAGCTCTGTCCGGTATGTGGCCAGAACCTCGAGCTCCATGAGCACCAGGACCACCGGCATCAGGACGTCACGCTCTCGCAAGAGGTCATGAAGGTGATCGCCTGGATAGCCTCGGTCACCCAGGAAGCCCTGGAGCGAGCAGTCCGAAAATACGATTATAAATTGTTCCTTTCTGGCCGGGTCAACGTCGAGATCCGGCAGGACACCAGCTCCGAATTAGCCATCGGCATAAAAGTGCCCGAGCGTAAGCTATCGAACTATACTCCAAATAAATTGGTAAGATTATGACGCCGCCGAAGAAGTCACCTATGAAGAAATCTTCCCGGAAATCTTCCCATAAGCTTGTCGTCGAGGGCCGACCGATCGGCCCGTGCGAGACGGGCTGCCCTGATAGCATCATAGTATTGAACGACAAGGGTGAGGTCTGGTGCCCGATCTGTGGTATCATCTACAGGCCCGATCCCACGCAGCTGCCCTATCATTCTGATGGCGTTTGGGGGCCGTTGTGCACGCCCGAACTTTCGCTTACCTGCAAGCACTTCGACACCAGCAAGCGCACTCACGATTCATACTGTGATGCTTATAGCTGTCATGACGTCGGCGATCTTTGGGGCGATTACTGTCCGTGCTACGACCCGAAGGAGGGCATGGCAATGGCCCGGCCGGGGTGCTGGACGTTGAGGGACGCCGGGATCTCTCTGACGGAACAGCGCGAAGCCGCGAAACAGCGCCGCGTATGTGCTGAAGTTAGCAGCGACGGCAAGCATCCGATCGGCCATTGCGTCGTCTGCAATAAGCCCGTACTAAGGGGCTGGAACGTGCCGGGCCTTGATAAGGATTACCCGTGGGGCAATGTGCTGGTCGGCGACTGCTGCATCGACATTGCGATCGCGGACACACAGGAGTTGCAGGGCGTCAAGTTCGTGGGCGAGCACGTCGCGGTATCGGAGAAACCCGTCGAGGCGTCCGGGCCCCGGCATCTCGTCCAGGCGGACCTGAGCCGGTGGGTGAGCGCTTAGATATCGGAAAATAGGGATTTTACGACATGAGAATAGCTTACGCGGACCCGCCATATATCGGGCAGGCAAAAAAACATTATAGTGATGACCCTCGAGCTGCTGAAGTAGATCACCGGGAGTTAATAAATCACCTCGGGAGATTCGATGCATGGGCTCTATCCTGCTCGAGCTCGAGCCTTCAGCAGATACTAAGTTACTGTCCGCCTCGAGCTCGAGTCATGGCATGGGTAAAACCGTTTGCCAGCTTTAAGGTTAACGTTAATCCTGCATATGCTTGGGAGCCGGTCATCGTGTACGGTGCGCGGCCTCGAGCTCGAGCACAGGCGACGGCTCGGGACTGGTGTAGTGCAAATATCACGCTTCAGCGGGGTGTACATGGCGCGAAGCCGGAGGGCTTTTGCTTTTGGCTTTTCGAGGTATTGAACATCCAGCCGGGTGACGAGTTCTTTGATCTCTATCCCGGGAGCGGTGCAGTTACTCGAGCTCTCGCTAAATGGAAGAGACAATCAAAACTTATCGAGATCGTAAAATGACAGTATTGCGACGGTGAAATCATGGCTGAGATTGAAGCTATAATGCCTAAGAAAATGAGCGAAGAAGATTCGCTGCGGCGTGCGTTCATGGCACTTTCTGATGAGATTTTGGATGCTGATTTTATCGGCATTACTCGCGGGCATGTCAACGTATGTCTTAACGTTATTCACTTTTGGAAATGTTTTGTTGAGGTATGCGAGAAAGAACTTACGGACGAACAGATCAAGATATTGCGCGAGAAAGCATATGCGCTTCGGGCTGAACGTTATTGTCGCTTGCCTTGGTAACTTATAGATATTTATTATAACAGAATATTTCTAATTTTATTTTATTATCAGAGCGGACGAGCCCTGCTATTTTATTGTAATGAAAAAGGGGTGAAGCCATGAGGGAGGGAACGCCCTGCATTTCCCAGCGGCGCTTTGCAAAGGTCATTATAAAGAGTCGTGATAGCCTGAAATGAGGGTATGAACCTTGCCTTTCGGTCGGTCACGCCCTGCATTTCCCAGCTACGTCCGGACGCACGCACAAGGTCAGTAGCGCATGGCCCGTATTAGCATAGACATAGAGGATGCCTGGAAACATAAACTTTTCTACGGGCCTCTGATGGAGCTGGTGCGGTGGATCCTCCAGTGTGCGGGATGGCCCGGGTCATTATTCTTATCCTGCTACATAGATCTAAAGAGTAGCTTAGAAAGAGTAAATGATGTGAAGTGGCGATCGGCTGGATGTCGACTTTTAGAAGTCGGTTATTTTCGACATACTTTAGAATTTATTAATCGTGGTATTTATTTGGCTTTAATAATTTATGGTAGTGGATTTATAAAAATATTTAGGGGTCGTTTAGGAAAGGGTGTCTGTTAGAGTTCCTTTCTGTCGCAAAACTAAAACTTTGCGACATCACTCTCGATGCCTTCCCAGCCTGAGCCGGACCTTCAGATACCTGGTCACATTATTGACCACGACTCCCGAGTACAATATTATAGTCAGGCTGATGATCACGGTCGGCACGATAGGGAGCTCCCGGAAGTAATAGCAGTTGATGATGATGCCCGAGGCGGCGAGGATCTTCACGGTCATGCTCCGGATCGGGTCGGAGGCGATCCGCTTCATGACCGGGTTGCCTTCTCTCAGGCGGCCGGTGGCCAGACAGATCCTGGTGGTCATGGTGTCCAGGAGCATGAGCGCCAGGATCGTAAGGAGCATGGCGGGGAGCTGGGGGAAGTCGAGCACATGATCACCTGGAAGGACCATGGAAAATTATTGAAAAAACTTGCGTCTCGCCGGGGGCCCCGGCGCCGGCCCGGGGGCGTCGTGGCTGGGCTTGCAGATGCACATGCGGTCGGCGTCTACACATTGATTTGCCTCATGATGTCCGGGAATTTGTTCTTAATCTTAATCAATAGATAGTGTTCGTCGAGTAGCTGTTTCAGCGTGTCTCCCCTGGTCTTGTCGAGCTGGTCGCTGAGATTGTTAAATTCTTCCTTTACTTCGGCCGGGGCGCGCAGGTCCATTTTTTCGGTCGGAAAAATTTTTGTCGCACAAATTGGCACAGTAGTCATAATTTGTCTCACAAAATAGTCTTTGTGAGATATAATTATATATAGCTTATTGTACATTTGGATAATATATAGTGGCCTGGTCCGTAAGTGACGGGTCATTCTCGTAGGAGGACGAATGCACCATGACTGATGTGTCAATCAACTGGACGCCGGTCGTCGACATGCTCACGGGAGTTGTCGATATCTTCGCGCCGCTGCTCAGCATCATGATCTCGGTCGTGCCGCTGATCCTCCTGGGTTCGGTCATCGGCCTGGTCACCGGGATCTTCGATGACCTGGTGAAGGGCATCCAGGGATACCTTAAGCCCAGGTGATAACGTGCTCGTATCACCTTCGTATAGTCTTGCGAATGAAACGGCAGGAGCGGGGATGTTCCTGCCGTCATCACAAAAGATCATGTTTTTCTATGTCACAAATTCCAGCATCCGGTAAAGTAAAAACCGTGATAATCATACTACTATTAGCCGTTTTCATAATGGCTATCATACCACAGGCGATCGCGAACACGATAACTTTTGCAGATCCGCTCGATACGGGACAAAAATTGCTTGTCTATGAGATCGTTGGCAACGGGACCGTGTTGGTCGGCGAGTACAATACGACGAGCACGATCAACCTGTCGAGCAGTGATTACGTGATCGCAGTTAAACCTGCAGGAGCAGGATTGTTACAGAATCCCGTTGTTGGGCTGGACTGGATGACTGCGGGGATAGTAATCGTTTTCCTGATAATATTCTGTACAGGACTTACGATCGCTGTTGTAAGGATTTTGTTATCGGCGTTCCGGGTGAAATAGAGTGATAACATGAGATATCTTAATATTTTTATTATAGTTGTAATTATTGCAGGGTTGTTTTTCGTTTGTCCCGTATTTGCGATCCCGGTGATTGATGGTAGTTTTGAATTAAATGATATTTCTATATGTTGGAATGTCATCGGGTCCAATGGTGTTTTGGAGATAGTCTCAGATAATCCGTATAATGGCACTTACAGTATTCATGGTACAAATAATAATCTTGTTGGTAAATATTTTCTGTCTAAGCAGTCCTATTATTTAGAGCCGGATGACGTTGTTAATTTACGTGGTCGTAGTGGTCGGGATGGATTTCAGCTTTATTGCATAATAAAAAATGTTTCATCAGGGGAAGAAACATATAGCTCTAATCAGTGGGTTAATGTTGCTAATGGTTATGTCCAGTCAAACTCTCCTATTGTGCCTGCTGCTGGTTATTATTACATCGGCGGTAAAATGCAAATTGGTTTGACTTTGGATAATGATTATTGGATGGATTATTTACAGATAAATGGTGAAGGGACGGTTCCTCCGGTTCTTGATTCGTATTATGTGACAGGTAATATTTCCGATACTTTGTCAGGGTTGCTTGAGGGTGTTAATGTGTCATTATATTCTGATGGGTCTCTGCTCTCATACCAAACGACTAATGTAACTGGTATGTATTTACTTGAGGCTCCGTCAGACGGTAATTATACGTTATCTATAGTTTCCCCTTATCATGAGTCGTGGTCTGTTAATTTTTCTCGACCAGAAAATTTTACTGTTCAGGAGGATACTTCGCATTTTGCCATCTATAATATATGGTTGGAGCCGTATTGGTACAATATTAATGGCTCCGTAACCGATATCGTTACTGGCCTACCGGTAACAGAAGGCGGCGTCGTGGTCCGGGACTCGGACGGCGACATATGGGCAACCGGCTTCATGGACGGGTCCGGCTTTTTCAATACCTCAGTAACGTACCGGGTCGGCTCAACAGTAAATGTCTCCGTCATCGCTACCGGCTACGCGACCGCATATTACGAGTTGCAGCTTCCGGACGATTTCACAGACCTATCGAATGACGCCGAGGTCCAGATGTACCGGGCCGCAGCATGGCGATTGC
>MVRA01000002.1 GCA_002067315.1 Methanocella sp. PtaU1.Bin125
CTGTACGGATTGACGATACGATGGGAGGTGGAGTCATCCTTTTTTCATCATCTCTACCTGACCATGGCCCCGGTCATCGACCGACTCTCTGCGCCCCTCTGCGGTCTCTGCGGTCTTTAACCGCGTCCTCTGTCCAGCGCAGGCCACCACACGCCATCGCTTTCGGTCAGTCACCATAGAACGGTTTGATGTTAGTGATCAGAATGCCCTGTTCCCCGATCTCCATCGCGCGCTTGTTCAGGTCGTGGGCGGTGCCCCGCATCTTCCGGACCTGCGCGTACCGGACCACGTCCTGATGCGTCTCGATGCGACCGAGCTCGATCACGCCGTCAACCAGGAACTCCACGGACGGGTCGGAGGTCGCGCTGTCGCCCTCGAAAACGAGCAGCGTGGTGCAGCCGTAGCTTTCCAGCATTGCGACCAGGTTATTCAGCTCCCGGCGGAGCGGCCGGCGGTCGTCGTACTGCTGGACGAACGCGTTGACCGAGTCGAAGACGACGCGCTTGATGTCGTTGTTACGGACGTAGTGCTTGACCATGTAGGTCAGGCCCGCGAGGTCGAACTTTTCCGTGTTCGTCGTCACCTCGCCGGGCAGCGGCCGGGTGCTGAAGACGATCAGGTCGCCGTTGTCGATGTGCCCCTGAAGGCTGCCGAACGGTATCTGCCGGGCCAGCTTGTCCGCGGGCACCTCGCTGGTCACGTAGAGGCCACGCTCGCCTCTTTCGGCGCCGCGGACCAGGAACTCCATGGATAAGATGCTCTTGCCGGCGCCAGGCCCGCCCGTGATGCCATAGGTCTGGCCCCTGAACAGCCCGCCGCCCAGGATGTCATCCAGTCCCGGCACGCCCGATTTAACCCTTTCCTCCATCCAAACAACCCCTGTCGTACTGAGCCTGACCAAAATTCCAGCCAGAACATTACTCGCTATAGGTATGATGATTAATTAATGTTACTATGAAGCCGCAACGCATCCCTCTACAGCGGCAGTACGTCGCCGTCCAGCGCGCGCTCCACCTTGAAGGCGACCGCCCGCGCCAGGTCGTCTTTTACGAGGCCGATGTCAGGGTACGCGTAGGTGATCTCCACGTCCGGTCTGCGCTTTTTCAGCCGCTCGATCGCCTCCGGGATATCGATCAGCGTATGGGAGCTGCGGTCGAAGAAGCCCGTGCCGCCCAGGACGACGATCTTTTTATTGCCGGCCGCCGTCAGCTTATCGAACGACTCGCCGATCGAGGGCCGGGCGAACTCCAGGTACCCGATCTCCACCGGCACCGGCCAGAACATCTCGCGGAGTTTGGTCACCAGCACCAGCGTGTCGTAATAGTTGGGATCGTTGTCCTCGGTCCTCGGCCAGTCCCGCACTGTCTCCGACCAGCGGGCCGCGTGCTCCTCCGCCTCCTTCATCACGCCCATGTTCTGCATGATAAAGTCCCGGGGAACGTCGCCATGGCCGACCAGGACGACCGCCGTGCCGGGGCGGGACGCCTTCGCCATGGCCATCGCGCCGGGGGATTCCCGGCCCAGCACCGTATTGATCTTCTTGCCCATCGCGCGAGCGTACAGGTCGTAGGGGATGCCGGGCTTTGCGTAGGCCAGCTCGAGCTCCGGGCGGGCGGACATGATCTCTCTCAGGACACGAGGCAGGTCGATCAGGCTGTGGGAGCTGCGCATCATCAGCCCCGGCGAGCAGGCGATGACGATGTTCCGGTGCCCCCGTGCAGCGAGCGTATTCACGGCATCCCCGATCGCGGGCAGCGCGAAGTCCAGGTAGCCGATCTCCACGTCGTAGCCTGCGTTACGGACCGCGTCCGCAAGGGTGCGCATGTCTGCCGCATGGGGATCGTTCTCAGGAGAATGGTCGAGCGTTTTTGCCTTCTCGCTCAGCCGCTGCATGACGCCTTCGACGCGCTCATACATCGCCCGCTCCTTCTCGATGAAGTCGAAGGGGAAGTCGCCGTGCTGGATAACCAGTATGCCTGTGTCGCTCATCTATAGAAAAGGCGGCTCCCCGGCGTATAAAGCTTGTGACAACGGGGGGTCATCACGGCCCGTGCTACCATCCGGGCTCCGGGTTTCCGAAAACAATATATGATCGGAGATTGTTACGTGGACACATCAGGAGCTTTACAATGGCCAACGAACCGTTACTCATGATTCCGGGACCCGTCATGCTGCACCCGCGGGTGCTGCAGGCGATGTCGAGGCAGATGATCAGCCACAGGGACAAGGCGTTCTCCGTCATATACGACGAGTGCAGGAACTCGATCAAGGAAGTCCTGAACACGAAGAACGACACCTTCATCCTCACCGGGTCCGGTTCGTCCGCGATGGAGGCGGCCGTCTCGAACCTCGTCAAAGGCGACCGCATGGTGGCCATCGTGAACGGCAAGTTCGGCGAGCGGTTCCGGGACATCGGCCAGCGGTACGGCCAGGTGGAGAGCCTCGAGTTCGAGTGGGGCACGCCCGTCGACCTCGCGAAGGTCGAGGCGGCGCTGGCAAAGGCGCCGACGAAGGTCATCGCCATGGTGCACAACGAGACCTCGGCCGGCGTGAAGAACCCGGTGGAAGAGGTGGGCAAGCTCGCGAAGAAGTACAACGCGCTCTTCGTGGTCGACACGATCACATCAGCCGGTGGCGACCTCGTCGAAGCCGATAAGTGGGGCATCGACATCACTGTCACGGGCAGCCAGAAGAGCCTGGGCGCCCCGTCGGGCCTGGCCAGCGTATCGGTCAGCCAGAAGGCCTTCGACAGCATGGTGAAGAACCCGCCCTACTATCTCGACCTCAAGAAGTACAAGAAGTCGGCGGACAAGGAAGGCCGAGCAGAGACGCCGTACACGCCGGCGATCACGCTCTTCTTCGGCATGCAGGAGGCCCTGAAGATGATCCGGGAAGAAGGCATGGCCAACCGCATCGCCCGCCACCGGAAGGGCGCGGAAGCGATCCGGGCGGCGGCGAAGGCGCTGGGCCTGGAGCTATACCCGGTCACGGACGGGCACACGGTTCTCTCGAATACGGTCACGGCGATCAAGACCCCGGCGACCATCACGGACAAGGACCTCCGCGGCACCATGAAAGCGAAGGGCATCACCATTTCCGGCGGCCAGGACCGGCTGGACGGTAAGATCTTCCGCATCCCCTCGATGAACGCGTTCACCGGGGACGACCTGATCAGGACGTTCGCCACGCTGGAAGAGACGCTGGTCCAGTTCAAGGTCATCCCGGAGGCGGGCGCCGGGGTAGAGGCATTAAGAAAGGTATATAAAAATTGAAGGCACAGTGATCAGGGGTTTTCCTGATGGTCAAAGTGGGTATAGCAGACACGACCTTCGCCCGGTACGACATGGGCAAAGCCGCCATCGACGAGCTGAAGCGTAACGCTTCCGTGAAGATCGAGCGGTACACGGTGCCGGGCATCAAGGACCTGCCGGTGGCGTGCAAGAAGCTCTTCGACGAGCGCGGCTGCGACATCGTCATGGCGCTGGGCATGCCGGGGTCCAAGCCCACGGATAAGGTGTGCGCCCACGAGGCCAGCACGGGCATCATCCAGTGCCAGCTGATGACCAACCGGCACGTCATCGAGGTCTTCGTCCACGAGGACGAGGCCCCGGACGCCCGGGCGCTGGCGGCATTGATGGATAAGCGGGCCCGCGAGCACGCGCTGAACGTCATCAAGCTGCTGTTCAAGCCCTCGATCCTGGAAAAGGAGGCGGGCACCGGGCAGCGGCAGGGCTACGAGGACGTCGGCCCCGCGAGGATTTGACTCATTTGTAACTCACACAGGTTTGATTCATAATGGCAGAAAAGGAGATCAGGATAGGGTTTGTGGTCGCCGAGTTCAACCGCGACCTGACGTGGCAGATGGAGCTGCTGGGCAAGGAGCACGCGAACTTTTTAGGCGCGAAGGTCACCAAGGTCTTCTACGTGCCGGGCGTGTACGACATGCCGCTGGCCGTGAAGAAGATGGCTTCGGATAAGGCGATCGACGCGATCGTCACCATCGGCAGCGTCATCGAGGGCGCCACCGACCACGACCAGGTCGTCGTGAGCCAGGCGACGAGGAAGATCACCGACCTCGCGCTGGAGTACGACAAGCCAATCACCCTCGGCATCGCCGGACCGGGCATGACCCGGCTGGAAGCCCACGAGCGCATCGACTACGCCAAGCGCGCCGTCGAGGCCGCCGTAAAGATGGTGCGCCGCATCAAGGACTACCCGCAGTAGGTGCCCGGAGGCTATAACCCGCATGTCCAGGCTGGACCAGGTCGAGGAGTCGGCGACGTTAAGGCTTGCCGACCTGACCAACGAGCTGAAGAGGCAGGGGAAGGACATCCTCGGCTTCAACCTCGGCGAGCCCGACTTTAACACGCCATCGCACATTATCGAGGCTGCCGAGAAGGCGCTGGACACGGGCAAAACGCACTATGCCCCATCCCCCGGCATCCCCGAGCTGCGCGAGGCCATCGCGGAAAAGCTCCGGAAGGACAACGGCCTGGACGTGAAGGGCAAAGAAGTGATCGTCACCCCGGGAGCAAAGCAGGCCATCTTTGCGGCGTGCTTCAGCCTGATCAACAAGGGCGACGAGGCCATCCTGTTCGCGCCTTCGTGGGTCTCTTACGACGCCTGCATCAAGATGAGCGAAGGGAAAACGGTCTGGGTCAAGTCGAACGAGGACGGCTCGGTACCGGCCGGCTTCGTCGATCATGTCACAAAGAAAACAAAGCTCATTATCATCAACAGCCCCAACAACCCCTCGGGCGCAGTGCTCAGCAAGAAAGACCTGCAGGCGATCGCCGACGTCGCGAAGGACCGGGGCATATACGTCTTATCGGACGAAATTTACGAGAAGATCATCTATAGCACGAAACACTACAGCATCGGCACTATGATTCCCGAGCGGACGATCACGGTCAACGGGTTCTCGAAAGCCTATGCGATGGCCGGCTGGCGCATCGGCTACGTGACCGGGCCGAAAGCGGTCTACGACAACATGCTCAAGGTGCAGCAGCATACCATCTCCAGCCCCACCACGTTCGTCCAGTACGGCGCCGCCGCGGCGCTCACCGGCTCGCAGGTGCCGGTGGCCGAAATGGTAAAACAGTTCCACGCCCGCAGGGACGTGGTCGTGAAAGGCCTGCGCGATATGGGCCTGCACTGCGAGATGCCGGAAGGCGCCTTCTACGCCTGGCCGAAGGTCGAGGGCGACTCCGAGAAGATATGCGAGGAGTTACTCGGCTATGGCGTCAGCCTGACGCCCGGCTCTGCGTTCGGGCCGGGCTGCAACGATCACATCCGGATGTCCTACGCTTCGTCCATGGACCAGATCAAGGAAGGCCTGGCGCGGATGAAGAACTATTTTTCCCGATAGCGCCTGCTTTTCTACAACATCAACATTTTTATAAGCCGGCAAATTAAACAACGTGTTGCTATATGGTAAAAAAGACCGATATCAGAGAAAAGGCCTCAGAGATTTCCCGCCGCCTGATCGCGCATTACGGGCGCTACGAGGAGCGTGACGGCAGTCCTTTCGATGTGTTGATCGCTACCATCCTCTCGCAGAACACCACCGATAAGAACTCACACCGGGCCTTTGCCAGCCTTTACGCCCGGTTTGACACGCCTGAGAAGCTTGCCGCAGCCCCGGAGGAAGAGATCGCAGAGCTAATTAAAATCGGCGGCCTGTATGAGCAGAAGGCGAAACTCATCAAGCAAGTCGCAAAGCTCGTCCTCGACGAGTACGGCGGCACTCTCGACTTCGTCTGCGACGCTGATCCCGGAGCCGCCCGGAAGGAGCTGCTGACCATTAAGGGCGTCGGCCCCAAGACAGCCGACTGTGTGCTTCTTTTCTCCTGCGGCCGGGATGTGATACCGGTCGACACCCATGTATACCGGATCTCGCAGCGGCTGGGCCTCGTGCCGGAGGGCGCGAACCACGAGGTGACCCATCGCGTCCTGATGGACGTCGTGCCGGCAGGAGACCGTGGCTCGGTCCACGTGGCCCTGGTCCGGTTCGGCCGGGATACCTGCAAGGCGCAGAACCCGCAGCACGATAAGTGCTTTTTGATCGACCAGTGCGATTACGCCTGCGCCATCGGCGCGTATCCGAAAAAGTAGACGGTCGATCGCGCGCCCGCGCTGGCGCTCATCCTGCGAATACAAATTAAGAACGATACAGTTAAACGATTGCCATCCGCTGAAGCTCTACGGCCTTATCGTGGTACTGGTTCGCCTGCGTCACGTAACCGGCGGCGTTGCCCATGAGCGTGTCTCCCCTGAAGCGGTCGCCGCTCTGGTAGGCCCTGTAAGCGTCAGCGTAAGCCGTAGCCGCGTACATGCAACTTTGCGCGTAGGACTTGAGCGCGTCGGCGTACTCTTCCTGGTCCGGGCCTGACGCGTAGACGGCCATCTGATCGTAACGGATCATGGCGTTGTAATAATAATCGTGCGATGCGCTCATTGCGCTGATCGCGTCGAAGTACATCCCGCCTTTGAACGCGTTCATGGCAGTCTCGTACATTCCCCTCGCGCTGTTAAATTCAGCGTTGCCATTGTTCAGCTCGCTCAGGTAGCTGCCGTACTGGTCCTTATCGGACGCTTGCGAGACCGTGCATCCGGCGACGCTGACCGAAATGGCGAACGCCAGGAACAGGAGCGCATATTTTTTCATCATACAGTAACCTGCAGGCACTTACCATAATATCGTTCTAGGATTTAAACCTTCTACCCTGAAGACACGGGCATTGAACACTAAGGGCACGGGGGGCTCGACGGCTGAAAAAGAACGACTCCAGACTGTTCCTTAGTGCACTTCGTGCCCCCCGTGCCCTTAGTGTCTAAAGCTGGAAAGTATTTCTGTGGCCGGCCCGAACGGACATGCCATGTTAAAAAGACTGAGCCCGCTGGACCTGTTTCTTGCCGTCTTCGTCCTGATGTATTACGGCCGGCTCAGTGTGGTCCTGTTCATACCCCAGTACGCTATCGACTATCACATACCCGCACCCTATTACAGCCTGCATTTCGCCATGGTCAGCGTGGGATGCGCGGTCTCCAACATTATCGCCATCGTCCTGCTCCGGCACGTCAGCCCGAAGAAGCTGTTCATCGGCATCGGCGCCCTTTCGGCGGCCTACGAGGTCCTGCTGTACCTCTACCCGACGCCGTGGTCGTTGCTTGTCTCGGGCCTGCTGATCGGCCTGGCGGCCGGCACGTTCTGGAGCCTCGCGTTCCTCATGATCTGCGAGCTCATCGACGCGCACCGCCTGTCGACCACGGACGCGTTCTCCCGGTACAACGTGATCTCGACGATTATGGCGGCGATCACGCCCCTGATCGCCGGCATCATCGTCCAGCAGACGGGCTACGGGTTCTGGCTGCTCTCGGGGCTGGCGTTCCTGATCGCTTCGACGGCGATCATCTTCTTCCTGAAAGACCCGATATACGAGAAGACTTACGGGCAATACCCGATACGCGAGGACCTGGGCAGCATTTTACATAACAAGCGTTCCCTCGTCACGTTCCTGCTGACCATGCTGTTCATGACCCTGACCGTCAGCACGTGGTCGTCCATCTCCCGGGTCTTCTTCGCCAACGTCGGGATCCGCAACGTATGGCTCGGCCTGTTGAGCCTTGTGGTCAGCCTCGTTACTATCGCCGTGTTCTGGGCGCTCGCCCGGTACCGGCCGGGCTCCCGGCGGGTCATCGCGACGCTGGGTATCGTCATCTTCGGTATCGAGATGCTGTTGCTGGTATTCGTCTCCAGCCCGCTGCTCGTGTTCCTGCTCGAAGGCGTCGTCGGCTGCGCCGGCATCGCCGCGGTGAGCTTCGCCACCCAGAACATCATCAAGGACACCTTCCGGGAGCGGACGTACATCGGCCGCCCTATCTTCGCGTTCGGCATGTACGTCGGCAACGCCGCCTGGTTCGCGGTCAGCGGATACGTCATTTCCAGCTTCGGCGGGTACGGCGCGATCGGCAGCATTCTCGGCGTCTCTGTCGACCAGTTCGGCCTGCGGGTCTTCCTGCTGATCACGGCTGCTCTAACGGCCGCATGGGCCCTTTCCATGTGGAAATACGACGGACAGATGGTACGGGACCGCGCCGTTTCTAAAAAGGCCGTCTCCGACGGTGTCGTCTCTGCCGGCGCCGCCAGTGACGCGGCCGTTTCTGCCGGCGCCACAGAAGCTTTAAATAGGGAGACAGTCAACCGATCAGGCATATCGGAGAATCATCGTGATACCGAAACTCAGGTTAGAGCTTCTTAACAACTATGTGATGCTGGGATGGATACTGGTGCTGGCGGGCCTGATGGGCGCCCTTTACTACTTCCTCACCCCGAACGGCGGCCTGGAGACCGTGCTAGGCTTCGCGATCGCGTCTATACCGTGCGGGCTGTTCCTGATCTATCTCGGGTACACGAAGAAGACGATCTTTAAAAAGAAGAAATAACACTCCCCGCAGCCGGGCATCTTTTTCTATTTCCCGGGCATATAGTACCATGATGGACCGCCCGAAGTTCCTCGTAGACCGCATGCTGGGCCGGCTGGTCGCCTGGCTGCGCATCTTCGACTACGATACGAAAAGTGCCCTCGAGCTGGGCCTCGACGGTGACGAGGACGCCGGGCTCGTCGATCTGGCCCGCAGGGAAGGGCGGGTGCTGCTCACCCGGGACCGGGCGCTCGTCGACCGGGCTGTCAGGGCGTGTGCGGCTGCGGTGCTGATCCAGCCGGACGACGTCAGGGAACAGCTCTGCGAGCTGGTGCGCCACTACCCGCTGGAAACCGTGCCGGTCATGGAACGCTGCACCGCCTGCAACGCGCTCCTGCGCAAAGCGGCCGCGGCAGACTCGGAACGCATCCGGCTCGAGGCCCCGTCACACATTGTCAAGGAGGATAAGGAGTTCTGGGTCTGCGACCGCTGTGGAAAGGTCTACTGGCAGGGCAGCCACTGGCGGAACATTAAAATGATGTCCGACGAGCTGAATCGCTGCCGTCCGAAGTAACTATGATAGAAAATTTGTAATCGTTCAGGTGTCTCTTCAACAAATGGCCATGGCCAGCACATGCGCGCGCGAGTGGACGGCCGCTATTCCGCTTGATGAGGAACATTTCTTCACGTGCAGGCAATGAAGTGGGCCTTGTTACGGGGGCCTGTCATACTGATCCTCGCGACGAGCGCGACGAAACGCAACGGGCGCGACGTTTCTCGAAGAATGATATCACAACCCGTTATCGTTTAACAGTCGTTGCGCCCGTCGCTTTCGTTGCGGTCGTCGCGGGAATCAGTACTGTGCTAAGCCTCCGCAAAGGCTATTCCGGAAGCCTGAACAGGACTTACACAGAACACCTGAACAGTTACGAAAATTTTTCTGTGTCGGATACAAGATGCGGTTAATCCGCAGAGGCGGGTGGCGGCAGGCTATGGCGTGCGACATCGCGCGCGCGTGCGCATGCTCCGGCCGGACAAGCGGCGGCGGTGATGCCCGTTTTTCATCGTTGATACCTGACCAAAACACCTGTCATCTATCGTCTCGTGAGCGACTCCAGCTCCTGGTCGACCCAGGCGCTATTCATATCCAGAAAAGCCTTCAGCTTTTGAAACGCTTTCAGCCGCTGGCCGGGGTCGAGCCCGTTCAGCATCGCCTTGCCTTTTTTGGTCAGCAGAACGGTCAGGTGGTCGGGATTTACCCGTTCTGCCTCGAGCAGGGAGGAAATAAAGGCGTTGATGAACGACTCGAAGTCCCGTTCGCTCTCTTCGAGCAGTTTTATGCCAGTTTCGGAGATTCGATATACCCTTCGTGCTCTCTCTCCGTCTTTTTCTTCCCACGACGAAATGTGACCGTCGGCCTCCAGGCCGTTGAGCAGTTTGTATATGGCCGAGTGGGACGGCTTCCAGTGGCCGCCGGTGTGCCTTTCGATGTCCTGCATGAGCATATACCCGTGCTTCGGATTGTTCCGCAGCAGCATGAGCACGAAGTAGTTCAAACTTGCTTTCGTGGGATTCTGAAAGAAGTTGGGTATCGCCACGGACATAATACGACATATATATTCCACTATTTTATATTTTGTCAGCACATGTTTTGCCAAAACATGTTTATGTAAACTACATATGCCCCGATTCCCGGTTATTACCGCATAATCAACGGGGCCGGAGATCGACGGCCACATGGCACGCGTATTTAATTTAACGGCCTTTGCTAACGCCGATTTGTTTAGTCGCGGTTCGAAACACTGGCGATTGTAAATTACATCAGTCTTCACGCGACCAGCCACGACATGGTTCTCAATTATAACCGATAGATTTATTATGTTTAGCGTGCTACTGTGTGCCATAGTAGCACACTGTAGCAATCAGGTGATATCTGTGATGACAATTGGCAAGCGCATCCGGATGGAGCGCATCAAGGACCGGAAAAGCGGCAACAGCGTGATCATCCCTCTGGATCACGGGATCTCGGAGGGCCCGATCAACGGTATCGTCGGGCTGGCCGACACGATCGAGAAAGTCTCGGAAGGCGGAGCGAACGCGGTGCTCCAGCAGAAGGGCATGGTGCCTCACGGGCACCGGGGCTACGGCCGGGACATCGGCCTCATCGTGCACATGAGCGCCTCCACGAAGCTGGGCCCGGACCCGAACAACAAGGTCATGGTCTGCAGCGTGGAAGAAGCCCTGAAGATGGGCGCGGACGCGGTGAGCGTGCACATCAACATCGGCAGCGAGACCGAGAGCCTGCAGCTGCAGGCCCTCAGCCAGACGGCCCGGAGCTGCACCGAGTGGGGGATGCCGCTGCTTGCCATGATGTACCCCCGCGGCAAGTCGATCAAGAACCCGCACGACCCCGAAGTGGTGGCGCTCGCCGCCCGGGCCGGGGCCGAGCTTGGGGCGGATATCATCAAGACCAACTACACGGGGGACCCCGACTCCTTCAAGACCGTGGTGCACGGCTGCCCGGTGCCGGTCATCATCGCCGGCGGCCCGAAGATGAAGTCCGACCGGGACGTCCTGGAGACCGTCGAGGGCGCGATGGGTGCCGGGGCAAAAGGGGTCGCTATTGGCAGAAACGTTTTTCAGCACGAATCCCCAACAAAGATCACGAGAGCCATCGCGAGGATCGTCCACGAGGGATGGACTTCGGCCGACGCTCTTGGTGAGCTAAAATGAGCGATAAAGTGGTCTGGGTCGACGCCGGCGGGCGTACGTGGGGCGAGGCGAAGGAGAAGGTCACCGCCGCCCTGGAGTCCTGCGCCAACGCCATACTCGTGGCGCCGGAGAACGTAGAGAAAGCCCGCGAGCTGGGCCGGATAGCCGTGGCATCGACCGGCGGGCAGCCAGACATCGTCTTCGTCGGCATCGGTTCCGAAGGCGACGGCACGGCCGCGCTGCCGAAAAAGCCCGAAGACTCTGCCGATGTCGCCCGGGCGAAGAAGATGAAAGCGGATGGCGCAACCGTGGCCGGCTATGTCCGGCTCGCGGGGAAGGAGTACGAGCGACTGGCGGCCCGGCTGGGCGCCGTCTGCGACTACCTGATCATCGAAGGCAAGGACTGGAAAGTGATCCCGCTGGAGAACCTCATCGCGGAGCTCGGCGGCAAAGGGGCGAAGATCATCGCGAAGGCGCGCGACATCGACGAGGCGTCCGTCGCCCTCCAGACGCTGGAGAAAGGCGCCGACGGCGTGCTGATCGACGTGGATGACCCTGTCAAGATCCGCGAGATCACTCGCGCCATAGCGGCCACGCAGGCGGCGGTCCCGCTGGCCCCCGTGACCGTCACCGCCGTCAAAGACGCCGGCACGGGCGATCGCGTCTGTATCGACACGTGCTCGCTCATGACGCCGGGCGAGGGGATGCTGATCGGCAACCAGTCCGGCGGGCTGTTCCTGATCCAGTCCGAGGCGGAGGAAAGCCCGTATGTGGCCAGCCGGCCGTTCCGGGTGAACGCCGGGGCAGTGCACGAGTACGTCCTGGTCGGGGAGAAGACGCGCTACCTGTCCGAATTGGCCAGCGGCGATCCCGCGCTGGTCGTCGGCAAGTCCGGCGACGCCCGGAAGGCGACCATCGGCCGGGTGAAGATCGAGCGCCGGCCGCTGTTGTACGTCGAGGCGGAGGCCGGCGGCCGGAAGATATCGGCCATCCTGCAGAACGCCGAGACGATCAAGCTCGTCACCGCCGACGGCGGGTCCATCGCAGTGACGAAGCTCAAGCCCGGCGACAAGGTACTCGCCCGGCTGGAGGACACCGGCCGGCATTTCGGGATGAAGATCGAGGAGACGATCATCGAAAAATAACGGGTCGTACCGCCCGGCCGCCCCGAGCGCGAGCGCTTTCCCGTCCGCGGACCGGGTGATCTATCCGTATCCTGCCATAAGCCTTATTTTTCTTAGTGCCAATCTATAGGGCGTGTCGAAAAAGAAGGCCCGGGAAATCGAAGAGCGAAAGCGCAAGGATCGCAATAAGGTCCTGACGGTCGTCATCGCGCTGATATCGCTGGTCGTCGCTCTCTTTATCGCATATCTCGCCTTTAATGGCGGCCCGGGCAGCGACAGCCGGGTCTGGCACCTGGACAGCGCGGGCCTGTTATCGTTTGACGCCCGGCCGGCCGTGGCTGTATCCTCTGCCCCGGTAGAATCGACGCAGGACTGGACGCTGGAAGAGGTATCCTATAAGAGCTTCGGGGACGACGTGTACGCGCTCCTGCGGATACCGGCCAATGTCTCGAAGCCGCCGGTAGTGATCGTCCTCCCGGCTGCCAGCATCAACAAGGAAGCGGACGAGGCCATGGCGAAGGCGCTCTGCTCGTGGGGCTACGCGACCCTGACGCTGGACGAGCGGGGCAACAACGGAAAGACGACCGGCCCGGCGGCGATGGACCTCCAGGGCGGATACGACGCGTTCGCCGGCAACGGCGACCCGGTGCAGTACCGGCAGGTCTACGATGTGCTCCTCGGATACGACTATCTCCGGTCGCGGGCCGGCGTCGACGGCGAGAACGTCGCGGTGCTCGGCGAGAGCATGGGCGGACGGTTCGCCATTATCGCCACGGCGCTGGAGCCCGGCCTCAAGGCTGCCATCGGGATCAGCACCGGGCCCTACGGCCTGCAGGGGAATGACGACGCGTCCGCACGGTTCATCCGGTCGATCGAGCCGGCGAGCTATCTGTCGTCGCTGCCTCCGCGCAAGCTGATCCTGTTCCATTTCACCGAAGACTCCGTCATACCCCTGGCCAGCGGCCGGCAGCTCTATGACGCCGCCTTGCAGCCGAAGGCCTGGCACGAGCATAACGGCACGGTACACGGGCTGTACAGCGATCTCTATGCGCCTGACCTGCACGAAGAATTGAGGAGCGTGTTCGGCCGATGACGTTTGCGACGCCGGATACTTTACGCAGCGCCACGCGCTACCTCGAAAAGACCCAGCATGCGGACGGCTCCTGGGCCGACGGCGACCCGTTCGTCTGCGCGCGGGGCTGCGCGGCCCTTGCGGCTTACGACGGCGACGAGATGGCTAAAGTCGCCGGCCGTGACTATCTCGAAAGGCTTCAGGCAGAGGACGGGCATTTCCCCGGCAAATCGGGCATGTACACGGACGCCGCCTGTACGGCGTACGCACTGATCGTCCTCAACCGCTTCCACTACTCCAAGGCCAGCCTGCCGGTCAGCCGCGGGCTGCTATGGCTGCTGGAGGCCCAGAACCCGGACGGCTCCTGGCGCGGCCGCAACGCGAACAAGAACGCGTACACCACGTCGCTCTGCCTGCGGGCGCTGCATACTTTTTACCTGTATGGCCTCGCGAAGTACCGCAAGGGCGTCGCGCACGTGCTCGAAAAGGTCGGGGCTCCCGGTTTCTTCGACGAGCCGGTCTCTCACGTGTACGCGCCAGTGCTCAATCTCCGCCGCATCGATCAGCTGCCTGCTGACATCGAAACCAGTTTCCTGGCGTACGCGGAAACGCGTGCCGGCAAGGCTATCGAGGCCGGACAGATCGCCGACGTCGCATACCTCGCCGGGACGCTGGGCGCCCCCGGCGAAAGCCGCCTGCGGTCGCGATGTACCGGGTGGCTGCAGGAGGTGCAGAACCCGGACGGCGGCTTCGGCAAAGAAAAAGGGGCAGTGAGCGATCCTAACTGGACCGCGCTGGTCGTCCTGGCCATGGGCGACCTGCTTTGAAGGAAATGGCGTGCTTCGCTGCCTGCACCTACAGTATACCAACAGCATACCAGCGCTTGCACCGGCACCTGTGCCAACACCAGATGATATAGTACAGGATATCAGAAGCCTTAATTATCGATCGGCGGTAATGATCACGCGATTAAACGACAAGGTGTCCCTATGAAACCCGCCCTGCTGGTCATCGATGTACAGAAAGAATTTTTCAAGATGGGCCCCGAGACTGCCCGATCGCTCGACTCTGCCATCGAATACATTAACGCGGCCATAGATCTGTTCCGGGCGCGAGGCCTTCCGGTCATCAGCGTCCAGGACAAGGACGTGGAAGCCGGCTGCGTCCCCGGCGCCGGGGGCTTCGACCTGCCCGACAGCCTGAAGGTTCTCCCGTCCGACCTGCACATCGTCAAGACCTACGGCAACGCGTTCAACAAGACCCCGCTGGCCGACGCTTTGAGGACGGCGGGCGTGGACACGGTCATCGTCACCGGGTTCTGTGCCGAGTACTGCGTGCTTTCCACTTATGTCGGGGCCCGGGACCACGACCTGACGCCTATCCTGCTCCGCAACGCGATCGCCAGCGGCAGGCCGGAAAGCGTCCGGTTCGTCGAGAACGCCTACGACGTCATATCGTACGGGGCATTGAAAAAGATGCTGCAGTAGCCTGCTTGCGCAGCGGTCCGCAGGGCGAAGTTAAAGGCCGCAGAGACCGCAGAAGGCCGCAGAGTACGCGGTTTCTTTTAGTAGGGGACACAGGGTGTCTACAAAGGAAACTGCGCTCTCTGCGGCCTTTAACCATTTCTTGCTTTTTTCTTGTGCATGGCCGGGCAGTGGCCAGGTTAGTCCCAGCTGATGATGTGGTCGCCTCTTTTCATGGGCTGGCCGCATTTGGGGCAGGGGCCGGGGTAAGTCCATACCCGGATCCGGTGAGCGAAGTGCTGGGGGCAGCGGAGCATGCGGTGCGAGCTTTTCTTGATTGTAAAAGCGCTCTCCGGCTCGATCTCGTACAGCTGCTTGCAGTCCTCGCAAAGGATGGTCTTTCCCTCGTCGAAGTCGCCCCGGCCGCTCTTGCCGGAGACCATGGCCGTGTAGCCGCAAGTATCGCAATAGTAATTATAAAAATCGACCATTTTTCTTACCCGCCAGAAACGATCAGTCATGTACGGATATAGGCTTTGTGCTACTCCAGGAATACATTATCTCCTTAAACGCCGACTGATTGATCCCGGCGTTTCCCATATAATTTTTAAAGCTAATATCGCCAAATGTATTTATTATTTGGTAACATATTCTTTATTAACAGAAAGAATCTAATATCTACTGTAAAGTTTTATGTTTCCATCAGCTGGTAAATATCTTACCAATGATGGAAACATGACTGGATAGTATTGAAATCGATGACGACTATCGTTTTCGGGGAAACGAAATAAATGACGGCTCGCACGCTTACAGATACGGCTGTAATCGATATGTCGGATAACCCGGTCACTGATGATCAGGCCGCCGATATTGTCGATAATGCAAGCCGTGAAGATCTACAGCCACTCATAGAGAATTTTTTCGATATCGCCCTGAAATCTGAGGACCCGGGTGCAGTCGCCAGCGCACTGCGCGTCCTGGGCCCGTACCTTTCGCGCGACCCTGGCCTGGGGGCTGCCGTGGACACAAGAATGCTGGCACTGATCGATCAGGGACTGGCCGCCGGAACTCCCGCACTGGCGGAAGCGATCGCGAAGTCCGTTTACGATCGATCGCGCGAACGCGTTAACGTGGCAATACCGTTCATCCCGGCGCTGTTGTCATTCCTGGATATGGACATGGCGACGATCGGGGCTCCATCCTATTATACCTTGATGATTGTGGCCGCCGGGGCGCCAGATGATCTTGGCCCGTTTGTCGGCACGCTGATCGGAAAGCTCGCCGGCCCGGGTATCGCTGCCAGTACCTTTGCGGCCCGAATCATTACGGTCCTCGCCCGCAATCGGCCCGAGTACGTGACCGATGCCCGGGACGCCCTGCGACATCTTTGCGAGACTTGTACGGAGGGGATCTTGAAGACCGAAGCCGCCAAAGCGTATCAGGCGATCGGTGGCAGCCTCCTGCCGGACGGGGATAGCGAAGGTTGCGAACGGGATGAAACGGCAATTGTCCGCCCGCATGAAGCAACAGCCAATCCGGCCCCGATAACCCTCTCCGATGTACAGTCTGCAGGTGCCCCCTCCGGCCCGTCGGTCGATAACACGCGGCTCCTCTCTATCATAGCCCGGCTCTTCCGCATCCGGGGTGAAGCGAGGGCGGCGGAAGCCGGAGACGAGGCGCTCGACGAGATAGCCGGCGATATGTCAGCGTTCGTACAGTGGGTCGAATCAAAGTTCACGTTAACCGAAGGGTCCTTGAACCTTAAACGGGCCGCGATATCCCCGGAAGAGATCGATGCTATAGCCAGGCGTAATGCGCCAGCGGACGCTTCAAAGCTGGCCGCAGCACCGGGGCGAGTAACGACACAGGTCCTGCCGGTCGTCGAAACCCCGCTACCGCAACCGGAAGTGCCGGGCTTGCCAGCCGCTGCCGAAACGCAGCCCCTGGAAACGGAAGCGACGACTAAGGTTAGCGATAATCTATCTGACAGCTCTTTTAACGCGGCTGAAATCGCCGCTATGCGGGACCTGATGGCGGAGTTCGAGGACAATTTCTCCGTCGTCGCAGGCAGCCTGCTGGAGGACATGGGCATGGGGCATCTCAGATCCGGCCGGGTGGGTGAAGACCACAAGATCAGCGCCAAGGAGTTCGTCTCCGCCTTTGATAAGCTCATCAATGAGAACAGGATCGAGACGAAAGCCCATCTGTCAGACGCGCCTGCATCCGGGTTTGACGCCAAGTCTCTGGTGAGCGAGTTAAAACGCTGTATATCCCTCTCCCAGTCAACGTCTGTCCTGGTACCCGCCCCGGATGTGCCCGCGAACCCGGTCCCGCCCGTCGAGAAAAAAGCTGTGCCGGAAACAGTATCTCTGTCCGCTCTGGAACAGTCTCCGAAACCCCGGAAATATTATACGCGTTCCGGGACAAAAATGTGCGTAAAAATCGAGCCCGGAAACGACAAAAAATAACTCCGATATCGCCCGTTCGCGCTGGTGACATACAAGCTTTCTTAGAACGGGCACGGAGGCTTCAGCACCTTGTGTTCAACTCGTGATCTCCGATTTATCACATATCGGCTATGACTTAACAATGTCGATAAGCACAACACTGCTATCGATTGTAACCGATTTATTGTAGAGCATCGATGCCAGAGACGAGTCATACACAGTAAAATCATACTGTCCGTAGGCAATCCCCGTAATATCATAGTGTCCACTCGCATCGGCCACAACATAAGGTACCGGCGGCGGAGTATGATATTGCCCGAAGCCATTGATCGCAATGACTGCACCCGCGATACCATTACCGTCAGATGTTTGCACTCTTCCGGTAACATCGCCGTACAGTACCCGCGGCG
Organism: Methanocella sp. PtaU1.Bin125; assembly: GCA_002067315.1. Classification (GTDB taxonomy): domain Archaea; phylum Halobacteriota; class Methanocellia; order Methanocellales; family Methanocellaceae; genus Methanocella_A. The sequence continues at coordinate 17,653 of MVRA01000002.1, forward strand.
GTACCACGGCGACCTGTGTGGGCGTGGGTGCTGTTGACGGGGTCGGCGTGATCGTGGCATTGATGGTCGTCGCCCCTTGGTGCAACTGCATCGAAATGGCAATGATCGCAATAACGGCAACGGCTAAAATGGTAAAAATAAAAAGGTTCCGAATCGGGGCATAGTTCCGGGCCTGCATACCCCCGTTTGGACCGCCGGGCGGCAGAAAAATCACAGGCGCCGGATGGGATTCTACAACAATATCCGGCGGAACCGGGATTCCCTGGTATTCCCTGGCATCCCGGGGACTGTCTTGCACGATTTGTCCGACCGGTATGTCCGGGGTTTCCTCGGGCTCTCCGGGACGTTCCGGTGCTTTTTGCTCTTCCGGGATTTGTGGCTTCTCGTCATTAGCGTGAACAACGGGCGGTTTTAACGGGGAAATCTCCTCGGGCTTTTCCGGTCTTTCGTTAAGATCGACCGTATCGATAACATCCCTTTTGTCCCTCTCATCAATTATTTGTATCTTTTCTCTTCGTAACTCTTCTACTGGTATTTCTGTTGGTGTCTCTTCTACTGGTATTTCTGTTGGTGTCTCTTCTACTGGTATTTCTGTTGGTGTCTCTTTTATTGGTGTCTTTTCTTCTTGTAGCTCTTCCCTTCGTCTTTCTTCAATTCTTTGTTTTTCCATTGTCAGACAGATTAAATTTTCCGGATAATTGGCTGCAGAATCGTCCTTGCCTTTACTTTGCTCTGTCTCTACTGACATGCCAACTAATAGCCGTATTTCTTCAATAATCGATTTATCAACGCTGCTATACATTTGTTTATCAGTGTATTCTGTCAGTGACACCAGTTCTTGTGGAGTAGCCCCGCACTGATGAATTGCGTGTAAACACTCCCTCAACAATGCCTCATCCAGAGCAGGCGCAAATTCAAAGCATTGATCGTCATACGGAAAAAGCCTCTTGTTCCTGAATTCAGCCTGCACCATCGATACCAGGCGCGGCACGGCTCTTTTATCCGACAGCATCCCGAGAACAATCGCCGCGTTTCGCCGGATCATCGAGTTTTCGTGCCCGGTATATTCCAGTGCAACGTTTAAAGCAAGGTCTCTATTAGAAATGAGCCATATACTGTAAAGCGACTGTCGGAGAGATTCTAAATCTTTTTGCGATTTGATCTCGGTAATAATATCTTCATCCATAACTCAACATCTATATTAAACGCGTGAAAAAATACATGTCATTTGTGGTGCCTTCCGGCCCGGCGTACCCTTTTATTTCTTAGGGGCAGCGGGCCAGTCTTCCACTGCCCCGGGAAGACGAAAATCTTCAACGGCAGCCGGCCGAACCAGAACGACCTGGAGGACGCAAAAAAGTTCGCTAAAGAGATGGTGAAGCTCGCGCAATAATTAAAATCGACACGCTATTAGAACGCCGTCGGGGCAGACCCTCAGGTAAAGTATGCGGCCTTGAATCATTCTCTTATGGATGCGTTCATGCGTAGAAAGTGCGGGGTTTCAGGTTCTTATCCAGGAACGCGTATAGCCTCGCCAGGTTATCCGCGCTGACCGCCTCTCGCATGAACGCCGCGTCGCCATGCCCGGCCCCGTCAAAGATCAACAGTTCTACGTTATGCGGCCCGATGACTTTCCTTAACTTTTTATAGAACTCGACGCTCTGCCCGGCCGGGACCACGCTATCGTTCGTGCCGTGGGCGATGAAGAATGGCGGATCGTCGGGGCTGATGTACGTCACAGGGTCCAGCGCCTTAACGGTGTCCAGTCCTTCCTTGAGATTATCGGTGCCAATGAGCGCCCGCAATAACGGCAGGGCATCCGGAGATAATCCTGCGTCGCTTTCTATGGCATGCTCCACTCTTTCCCCCAGGCCCGCTGGCCCGTAGTAATCGACAACAGCCTGCACCCGACTCGATTCTTTCGGGTTCCCGAGGCTCAGGTTTTCCAGCTCGTCAACATCGCCTGAAGTGCCTGCGAGGGCCGCCAGGTGTCCGCCGGCCGAGGAGCCCCAGACGCCAATGCGGTCCGCGTCGAAGCCATACCGGCCCGCGTTAGCCCGCACCCACCGGATGGCGGCTTTGACGTCGTGTATCTGGGCAGGGAATTTTGCCTCGCCTGTCAGGCGATAGTTGATGCTTACGACTGCGTATCCTCTCTCAATGAGGGAAAGCACGTGCTTTTTCATGCTGAGGTTCGAGTCTGAATCTGTGGCCAGGGATTTGTCGCCGCCGGCCCAACATCCGCCGTGTATCCAGATGACGACCGGCCACGGGCCCTTGCCGATCGCGGGCATGTAGATATCGAGCTTCTGGGCTGGCGATAGCGAGGCATACGGGACGTCTCTGTATTGTAATGAGGCGGATAGTGAAGAGGATGTTTCTGCGGATACGCCGGGTTGATAAAAAAGTAACAGGCTTGAGAAGATGGCCACCAGTAACACGCAAAGCAATATACAGGCGTATATGGCCGCGATGGCCGCTTTCATAGACAACCCTTTACAATGTCGGTATAATCATATATTATTTATGTTATTATATATAATCAGTTCATATGGCTTTGAAAAGCTATGTGTAAAGAGGCGCCTGTATTAAGGCCATCAGAACATTATTAATGAGCTATTTCTATACTTAACATGGGTAGCCGCTAATGCTTAGAAAACTTAGCGTGATATTGATAATCGTGATCCTGCCGGTTTTTATCGCCGGCTGCGCGTCGACGGATTCGCCCGATCATGACGGCGATAACAGTGCACAGGGCGACGGCCAGAACGGCGGAGAGAACGGCGGTGACAGCGGCGGGCAGTCCGGCGGCGGTGGCGGCGGTGACGGCGGTGGCAGCGGTGGCGGCAAGGGTGCTGTGCCGGTTAATGGCACTTTACATGCGAGACTATAAGCGTAAAAAAGCTACAGCCATCATCTGATGGCGTGCAGTCGTTATTTTTATCATGCATTATCAGACAATACATAGCCGTTTATTTGAATCGATATTACGGGCTGACATTAACCGGCCGATCATATGATCGTCCAAAAAGGCTTGAGGGAGGCGTCGCTATCAAGGTCATCGCGGGGACATTAAGGCCAGATCCGGAGACAACTGCAGGATTAGTCGCCGAAGGCTGGAATAAGCTGAAAGCGCCGGGCAGTACTGTCATCATGATCCTGCTTTCCGTCCCGCTGATGGTGCTTAATCTAATCATCGTTGCCGGCGTTGCCATGGTGGTATCGCCCGGGCCGGTGAGCCAGCTGGTCAATAATTTCTCGTCGCTTATAACCGGCTCGTTTTCCGTCGAGATAAGGCTGCTCGACCTTTTGCCCGGCATCTTTGGCCTGGCCATGTTAATGATCGTGCATGAGCTCCTGCACCTGGCCTTTATCCCGGGGTTCCTGCGGTCTGATAAAACATACCTGGGGATTATGTATGCCGGTGTCTACGTAGTTACCGGAGAAGTCATGACGCTAAGGCGTTATATCGTCATCAGCATAGCGCCGTTTATCGTCCTGTCCGTTGTGCTGCCGGTCGTCCTGGGGGTCGCAGGTATGCTCAGCGCCGGCCTGATCATTCTGGCCATGCTCAACGCTCTCGGCTCTTCTGTCGACCTTATGGGGCTGATCCTGGCCATAGTACAGGTACCCCGGGGATCAAAGATCGTTTGTCACGGAATGGATACCTGCTGGAAGGCCCGATGATCGTCATAAACGTGATAGCGGGCTTATTACCCGCGACGGGGTCCTTGATTGCTCTAATATCGTTGATAGCTTGAATTAATTACCTGCTCGCTCGGTCGAAGCATGCTTGTTTTTCCGCTCCGCCCACTCCCGGCGCTTCGCTTTGGCCCTGTTCAGCTGCTCGTTCCGCTTTAATTGTTTGACCTGTGCCTTTCTGGCCTTCTGGAATAAGTTGATCTCGATATACAGCTCGCCGACGCTCCTGAACTCTTCTTTGACCAGCCGCAGGTCGAACTGGTCGTCTTTATTCTCCCGGTGGTTATATAAGGCGATTATCTCCTGGACATTTCCACACCGGTCTCCCATCAGGTTGACGCGACGGGCGATTTCTCCGTCGATGTACTGCAGGGGGTCCTTTTCAGCTTCCAGCCTTTCTCTGATGTGTTCTGCGGTGATCATTTCAACATCCCCAGTTCCGGAAGTTCATACCATGTAGGTTCATAGATAGTAAGGCGATTGGGGGTATGGCAGTCGTATTTCCCCGGTCATTTCTGGATCAATAACAGGTCTTCAATCTTGTCTTCCATATACTTATAGGAATCATAGATGCCCTGGTTGTAAAACTCCGGGGCCAGTCTTTCAATGATAAAGTCTAACATGAGGCCAGCAGCCAGATCGCCGATCTCTTCTTCTCTTTCCGTGGTATGATAGCTCTTGATTGCCTCTATCATATCCGCTCTCTTCTCTTTTGTTAATATTATATTGCTATTATTCCTCATCTGACACCTCATTATCGTACTTTTCTTAATTACTATTCTATTCACGGATATCATGTAACCTGTGGCCCACGTGGCCTTTGTGTTAGATGGCGGCTTAGTCTGTACAAAAGATACCGGGATGGCAAATCCCCCGGAAATTTACTGTAAAAAAGATCAGAGCACGAGGGCGGTTCGAAATAGCCCTTCGTGCTTTCGGATCCAGTATGTTTTAAGCTATCCCGTAGACAGTTATCGCGGTGAGATTTCTATATCTCCGGGGTTCGCCGCGCCGCCTGTCCCGGATTAATTCGAGATTGTATTGCTGTCGATGAGCACGAGATACCGGGCGCCCGTATCCTTAATGGATTGTAGATAAGCCCATCCTGTTGTCCCGTTGCAATAGGTAAAGCTCAAATAGCTTACACTATCGCTGTAAATCGGGTCCGCATCGTACATGATATCGATGCTGTCGGGCCCGGTGCCGGAGGTCGTGGTCCCCTTAATTACTCCCATACTGCCCGAATATTGGGTGTACGCTATCAGGCCGGCCAGCGTCAGGTTCATCGGGTTATTGAGGTCACCAGAGATTCTCGACAGGACGACGGTATCGTCGAATTCCGGCGGGGTGTCAGGGTTATGGGCCAGTGGTATCGTAGTACGGCCAGAGCGTGCAGGGCGTCGCGAGCCGCGTGGACGTCGGCGCAGGGGACGGTGTCACTATCTGTGTCGGCACAGGTGACATTGTCGACGTTGCTGTCGGGGTCGTCGCGATCTGTCCTTCATCGTAGTATAAAATATCCGTTCCAATGACAAACTTAACCGCATGTAGACGTCACTGTTCAGCGTATATTATTAATTTTAAACAAAACATTTATTATTAACAGTATCATAAAAGATATTCCGATGGTATTGTGGAATATTTGATCTATTATTGCGGAAAATGGGGTAGCTATTGTATAAGAAGTCGGGCTACATTAGATGAAGCGATCAAATATGCCAATACAATCAACGACCAGCCCGATGAAAAAGCCTGTATCATCTGTAATCCCGACACAAAAGAATACTGGCTAATATCTGACCGGTTTGATGGAATGCCTCAATGGTTAAACGCGGGCATCGATCAAGTAAAAACTTTTTATCAGGCCGAATTCCGGGGTAATGACCCCTTCGGATTAAAGTTATTAAACTATCACCAGTAACCAGCACGTCGTCGAATACATTGTTTTACTCATTGATTTTAGATATCAGATAATGGATCATCTGTTCGGGCACCGCCGGGATATACCCTTCGAAATAGTTAAACACCATGAAGATCGGCATGTCCAGCACGTTGTTCATCATGCTTTTGACGATCGCCTCGTCCTTGTGCTCGCCGGTAATCATGGCGGCGCACCGCTGCTCGATGATCTTCTTCAGGATCGGCTCAAGGATAGCGCGGCCTTTGGAATCTTCCAGCCATTCCCGGACCGTGGAATAGGGGTCCAGGATATGGCATAGCTTCAGGCTGGACTGCAAGGTGACCCGGATCCGGTGCCGGATGTCGGCCGAGGACGCCCCGATCAGGATGTCGAAGTCGCCGTCCTCCGTGATCCAGCGTTGATACGAGGGATGGTAATAGGCGAAGCTGCGGTACTCCAGCGGGATGGTGACCGTCTTCGTTTCGCCCGGCCGGAGCTCCACTTTGGCGAACCCTTTCAGCTCTTTGTACGGGCGGATCAGGCCGGATTTTCTGTCGTGAACGTATACCTGCACGATTTCCTTTCCCGCAACGCTGCCCGTGTTCGTCACGTCGACCGATATCTCGGTCCCTTCGGTATCCTTGAACCGGGTGGCCGAAGCGCGCGGGTTGCTGTAAGCGAACGTCGTATAGCTCAACCCGTGCCCGAACGGGAACAGCACGGGTACCTCTCTTGCGTCGTAATAGCGATAGCCGATAAATATCCCCTCGCCGTAAGTCGCGACGTCGGTCTCCATGTTGTTGACGCCCGGCCAGTTGAGATACGCGGGCGTGTCGGCGAGCCTGATCGGGAACGTCTCCGCCAGCTTTCCGGAGGGATTGACGCGTCCGTAGAGTATATCCGCGATCGCTTTGCCGCCGGCCTGCCCCATCATCCAGCCCTCCAGAACGGCCGCCACGTCACCGATCCATTCGTTCATCGCGATCGGCGACCCGTTGTTCAGTACCACGACGGTCTCCGGCCGGGCGGCTGCCACCGATCGGATCAGATCGACCTGATGGCGGGACAGGTCGATGCTCGTGCGGTCGTAGCCTTCGGCTTCGGTCAGCGGAGGCGGAGCGACAAAGACGATGGCCAGTTCGGCCGATTTTGCATTTGCGACCGCCTCTTCGGCAAAAATATTGCAGCATTTTCTGTCCAGAGAATATCCTTCGGCATATGTCAATTCTGTGCCCGCCGGGGCCTGTTGCCGGAGCTCTTCCCAGGGGGTCGATACTTTGGTCGGGTTGACATACGAAGCCCCTCCGCCCTGGAAATATGGCTCTTTAGCGGACCGGCCGATGACGGCGATCCGTTCATATTTCTTTAACGGCAATATACCGTCGTTCTTGAGCAGGACCATGCCTTCGCTCGCGATCCTGCCCGCGAGCTCGTGATGGCGTGTAACGTTTATCACGCCGCCTTTAGGCGTTTCCAGAGACCTGTTGATCGCGGTGAGGATGCGGGAGACCGCCTGGTCGAGGACCGTTTCGTCCAGGCGCCCGGCCCGGACGGCTTCCACCAGGCCGTACACGTCGACCGGCTGGGGGCCCTGCATCTCCAGGTCCAGGCCTGCGCCGATCGCCCTGACCAGGTCCGGGACCGCGCCCCAGTCCGACACGACCAGCCCGTCGAACTTCCACTCGTACCGCAGGATGCGGGTCAGCAGCTCGGGATGCTGGGAGCACGGCACCCCGTTGAGCTTGTTATACGCGCTCATCACGGCCCACGGCTTCGCCTTCCTGATCGCCGTCTCGAACGCGGGCAGGTAGATCTCCCGCAGCGTCCGCTCGTCGATCTCGGCGCTCAGGATGTACCGCTTGAACTCCTGGCTGTTGGCCGCAAAATGCTTGATCGTCGCGCCCACGCCTTTCGACTGGATGCCGTTGATGATGCCCGTCGCCAGCTCCCCGGCCAGGAACGGGTCCTCGGAAAAATACTCGAAGTTCCGGCCGCCCAGCGGGGACCGCTTCATGTTCACCCCCGGCCCGAGCAGCAGGTCGACCCGCTGCGCGATGGCCTCCTCCGCCATGGCCTGGCCCATCGTGTAAAGGAGCTCCGGGTCCCAGGTCGCGGCCAGGCACGAGGCCGTCGGGAAGCAGGTCGCGGGCAGGCTTTGCGAGGTGTTCGCCTTGATGTCCAGGCACTTCCGGACCCCGTGCGGGCCGTCGGCGAGGATCATCGAGGGGACGTCGAGCCGGTCGATCTTGAAGGTCGCCCACGGGCAGCTACCCGTGCAGAGGGCGGCTTTTTCCTCTAAGGCGAGGTTCCTGATGGTGGCCGGGATGTCGATCATTATCGCACCTGTTCTATCGTTATCCTGCCCGAAACGAATTTTCCGATACGCTTCTCTCATGAGCGGCCGGGGACACTCATCGATCCCCTTTACCGCCTTCTTGTGCGGCCTCCCGGGACAAGTTCGATAACCTTTGTATAACGGCTCCAAAAGTTAAATCCTTTCATCATGCCCTTTTACCCGGCTATCGCAGACAGGCAGATTATATATAATAATTTATTAAACAAGACAAATTGATAACAGCATGGACTATAATTAGAAATGATTAAAAACCTCTCCTTCCATAATATATGCATTGATGAGTTGGGATGTATGCGTGGAGGTTACGATAGGGCCTATCGTGAAGCGATAGAAGACCCGGAAAGATTCTGGGGCCGGGCCGCCGAAGATGTCCCCTGGTACCGCAAGTATAAGCGGGTACTGAACCGGGACCGTCCGCCGTTTTACCGCTGGTTCGAGGGCGGCTCGGTCAACTCGTGCTATGCGGCCCTCGATATCCATTGCGATAATGGAAAAGGGGACAACTTCGCCCTGATCTATGACAGCCCGGTCACCGGTATCCGGATTAAATATACCTATCTGGCACTGCGTGACCTCGTGGCACGATGCGCCGGTGGCCTCCGCGCGCTGGGCGTGGAAAAGGGCGACCGCGTGGTCATCTACATGCCCATGATCCCGGAAGCCGTGATCGCCATGCTCGCCTGTGCCCGCATCGGCGCCATCCATTCCGTGGTCTTCGGCGGGTTTGCCGCGCGGGAGCTCGCCGCCCGCATCGAGGACGCCCGGCCTCGCGTCGTCGTCTCGGCCTCGTGCGGGATCGAAGTCGCCCGCATCATCCCCTACGTCCCCCTCCTCGACGGGGCACTGGACTTATGCAGCCACAAGCCGGCCGCGTGCGTGATCGTCCAGCGCCCGCAGCACCCCGTCGGGCTCCGTCCCGGGCGGGACGTAGCGTGGGACGCGCTCATGGACGCGGCGCCTGCCGCGTGTGTGCCGGTAGAATCCGCCGACCCCCTTTACCTGCTCTATACTTCCGGCACGACGGGAACGCCCAAGGGCGTGCTGCGGGACAACGGCGGCCACCTCGTCGCCCTGCGCTGGAGCATGGAGAACATCTACGGCATGCGGCCCGGCGAAGTCTTCTGGGCGGCCTCGGACATCGGGTGGGTCGTCGGGCATTCCTACATCGTCTACGGCCCGCTCTTCTACGGCTGCACGAGCATCCTGTACGAGGGGAAGTCCGTGGGCACCCCAGACCCCGGTGCGTTCTGGCGGGTGATCGCCGAGCATAACGTTTCCGTCCTCTTCTGCGCGCCGACCGCGTTCCGGGCCATCCGGAAGGAAGACCCGGCCGGCGAACACATCAAAAAGTACGACCTCTCCGGGTTCCGGATGCTCTTCCTGGCTGGCGAGCGCTGCGACCCGGATACCCTGCGCTGGGCTCAGGAACAACTCAAAGTGCCGGTAATCGACCACTGGTGGCAGACCGAGACCGGCTGGTCCATCGGCGCGAACTGTGCCGGGCTGGAGCTGCTCCCGGTCCGACCCGGCTCCTGCACGAAGCCGGTGCCGGGCTACGATATCCGGGTCCTGGATGCCTCGGGCCGGCCGGTCCCTTCGGGAGAGACCGGCAACATCGTGGTAAAGCTGCCCCTGCCCCCCGGGTGCTTCGTCACGCTCTACAACCACGACGACGACTACGTGAAGACCTACTTCTCCCGGTACCCGGGCTTTTATCTCACGTCGGACGCGGGCTTCATCGACGAGGACGGGTACCTCTGGATCATGGGCAGGACCGACGACATCATCAACGTCGCCGGCCACCGCCTGTCCACCGGCGCCATGGAAGAGGTGCTGGCCTCCCATCCCGCCGTGGCCGAATGCGCCGTGGCCGGCGTCTACGACCCGGTCAAAGGCGAGGTGCCGATGGGCTTCGTGGTGCTGAAGGCGGGGGTCAGCAAAGCGCCGGACGCCGTCGTATCGGAGCTCATCGGCCTGGTCCGGCAAAAGATCGGCCCCATCGCGTCGTTCAAGGCCGCGGCCGTGGTCAAGCGCCTCCCCAAGACCCGGTCCGGCAAGATCCTGCGGGGCACCATCAAGAAGATCGCCGACGGGACTCCATACAACGTACCGGCCACCATCGATGACCCGGCCATTCTCGACGAGATCGCCACGACGCTGCACAGCATAGGTTACCCGCGGCGCGAAAAAGGGTCAGCGCCAGAACCGGTAATAAAAAGAGGGGAGCTCCGGGCTGAGCCTGTACCTGTCAGGCCCTCACCGACAGATAAATAACCTGGAAAGCAATATTCCCGCCATGAACGCTGATGCAGGACACTACGGCCAAACCAGTCTCCAGGTCAGGCGGGGCCGCTATTGACGCCGGGCGAGTGGCCTCCCCGATAGCCTTGCCGCCGGGCAGTGACTCAATGTCAAAAAAGCCCATCGGTATTACGCCCTATCTAATGACCGCATCGGACATGGTCGGTTTTGTGGCCGAACTCCCCTTCCGGTGGAAACGCATGGGCCTGAAAAAAGAGCTGCCCCTGCCCACTCAGCTCGGCTACGGGCTCATGCTGAACGCCGTCACCGACATGTGGCTGGTGACGTCCGGCGTAAGCCGGAAACGGATGGACTTTGACGCGCTGATCGTGGTGAAGCATTACATCGGGTACATGAACACGATGGACGATTACCTCGACGAGACCGAAAACAAACCCTCTGTCATGCGTTTTCGCAAAGGCGACGAGCTCTGGGAGCGGCGAAAGGCGCTGTTCGGGTCGATCGGGCATTACGATGTGCCCCTGCAGAAGAACCTCAAGCGCGTGATCACCGCGTCGGCCTTTTCGATGATGCAGGCCATCGTCAGGTCCAGGGCCCGGGGCATTTCTAACCTCGACGATGCGCTGTACCTGCGGGAGAAGACTGCCGGAGAAATCTGCCGGTCTACGGCCGAGATCTATAACCTGATAAACAGAGTGCCTCCTGGCAGGGCACGGTCCATCGAAGACGCCTACTGGAACGTCGGCATGGTCCTCCAGGTACACGACGACGTCGGGGACGCGGTTAAAGACGATAAAGAAGGGCATCCTGAGAATTTAGTCTTGCAGATACTGAACCAGCGGCCTGACGAGAAGGCCCGGCTGATGGCGGCCCTCGGCGGCGGGAAAAAGAAGTGTACGTTTAGCCGGATCGTGAAGCATGCCCCCGAGACCGCGAGAGAGGCCCTGGCCCTGCAGGACCATTATATGGCGGCCATTCCCGACGCCGGCGGGTTCGAGCGGATCAAATGTTTACTCGACCTTACGGTATCCATGCGCGGGCGGTCTGCGGCATTCCGGTCGATAATCGATCAAATGGATTTATAGCTGCCAGTGAAACGACGAGCACCATCAAATTGTTCGTCGTGCTTACCGCTTTCTAGCCCATCCTGCCATACATATTGTTATTCATTTCCGTATAGTTCCAGGATTTATTGCCAACCTGTATATGGCCGTTCTCATTTTCCGAAATGATCGTATATGAGCAATTCTTTGGTAGGTATATGTATTCGTTGGCATACGGTGTGCCCATGTCGTTATCTATTCCGCAATTGACGTTTATATCGAGGGTCAAATCTGTGCCGTTTTTATTAAACTCGACCGCAGGCATCATGAACTTGCCCCAGAGCTTGACTTCGATATCGTCTCCAACGGTTTCGATGAATCGCACATCGTTGTTATAAGTGAAAGTAAAAAACGATTTGATGGTCACGTGATCGATCGTACCGTTGTCGGTCAGGTTATAGCGATAATAATGGTCCGGCGGAGCGTTGAGATCATTGGGCGGACGATGAAAAGCACAGCAAGATATGAGTAAAACCCATAACACGAACAGGGCCAGTAATACCCCGGCTATACTGATTACTGCATTGGTGAGAAATCGTTTCATATAGGACATAAAAACTATTCTCCACTGGCTCGTTACCATAATGGACTATCTCAAGCTTATCACTTCTCTCACAATCCGTTAAGATTTGAAACCGAAGAAGCCCTGAGACATTCTTCAAAATTGATGTGCTTGCAAAGACTTTAAAGGCGCCGGATTTTCATCAAAACTGAGGTCATTTTGTCATGGCACATTAATAGTTCATGGCCCTGGCTCCTGCCGCGCTAGAATTTAAACAGTTTCTCATAGTCGGAATGGGACAGCCAGTCAACGATAATGATCAATCGCCTGTCTTCTTCCCTGGCCAGGAAATAAATCAACCTCCAGGAAGCTGTCAAATTCCATATAAAAAATGTTTTATTGCCATATTTGTTTAGATATGTTGCAGGTATTAGTTCTCGTTTTATTACTCTGCCCCGGGCGGGATTAATAATCAATTTTTCTTTAATTGTACGCCGGATAATGTTGTAGAGCTCTCGGTCTTCCGATAAATGCGAGTCCGGCAAAGCATTATATCTGTCTCGTAAAACGACATCTCCGAATCTCACTTCGAAAGCCATACGATTGCCTTACTTTCATTATTATGTAAATAAGACATAAAATAGTTATGGTTCATCCACTGAATTATGATTCACTAAATGGACAGGTCGTCCCGGTGGTAGTATTGGCGCATGATTTCCGGGTCCCATATCCAGACGACGATGCCATCCCTGTCGAGCACAATTTTACCGGACTCCAGTAAGTAGTCGATAATTTTCTTATAGTTCTTCCTTTTAGGCAATTGCTCCCACAGGGCTCGTCTCTTATATTCTCCGCTGTGACTTATAATAAATTCCTCTACCATTTTAATGGTATCAAGCCTGGGCTGATAGTTAGGCTTGTATTTTTTCGATTCAGGTACCGGGTCTTCAACGAAATTATCTCTCATGGTTTTCATATGCTGACTTTTGCCATTAGAAATTTCTAGCATACCCCACTACCTGCCATGTCATATTAGATAATATAACAAACTGATATTTAAGTGTATGGTGATGCAAATTGCCTCGAATTAACGCAATTGTCGATTCTGCCGGGCTTTTTAAGAGGCTTTTTAAGATAGGGTACGGCAACAAGCTTTTCAATAACGATAACAGAATGATCTGCCATGAACGCGGGTAAAACCGTTAAGCCGCCTGAGACCGGGCCTCATAAGGAATATTTCACCGATGGCAGGCTGGCGATCGAAGGCGAATACCGCGACGGCAAAAAGACCGGGACATGGACTTATTACCTCCGCAATGGCAGGGTGAAGGCCACAGGTAAATATGAGGACGACGAGATGACCCGCCCGTGGACGTGGTACCGGGAAAGCGGCGCGCTGTGGCAGACCGGTCAGTTCGCGAGCAACAGGCAGGCCGGCGAGTGGCGATGGTACCACCTGAACGGCAAGCTCATGGACGCCGGAATGTTCGCGGACGGGAAGAAGACCGGGGAATGGAAGATCTACGACGAGAACGGGAACCTGGCCCGGGCGAAAAAGTACAAGTGATTTAAGGGTATAGTGATCACCGTGAAAAATCTAAAATTATCCCTGGCAGCCCCTGCAATCCTTGTGCTGCTCGTCCTGGCCGTTAGCGGCTGCATTATTAACAACGGGAAAGTGACCACTCCGGCGCCGACACCGACGCCCACGCCGACTCCTGCGTCTATGCCTACGGTTCCGCCCGCACCGACCGTCACGCCATTACCCGTGACCACTCCGGCGCCCACGCCGACACCTTCGCCTGAATGGACGATAGTCGGCCTCTGGGAAGGGAATGATCAATACATGAGTTACTCCATGGAGTTCTTCGCGGACGGGAAACTGATTTACGAAGAAAATCGCATCATGGCAAGCGGCGGCTGGATAAAAATCAACGATACGCACTATCTGGTCGGGGTCTCGACCTATGACACCGTGGTTACGCTCAACGACAGGAAGAATCAGTTCGTCTGGGGAGAAAAACAGATTACTTTTACCAAAAGGACTTAAAATTTCATTTTTTACATATGCCGAAAATGTAATTGTATAATTGATGTTCGTCATGAGACTGATTAATGTTCGTCATGAGACGGGGAGCCTGGCCCGGGCGAAAAAGTACATGTAATATCATGGGATGGTGATCATTATGAAACGCGGACCCTGCAGGCAATTATCATTGGTGGTTTCAGTATTCCTGTTGATACTCATCCTGGCTGTGAGCGGTTGTATATGTATAAACAGGAATGTTTCCACGCCCACACCCAATCCCGCCGCTACCCTGATAACGACCGCGACTCCATCACCTGCACCTTCGGCAGATGCAGCTATCGTGGGCCTCTGGGAAGGGCATTACAAGTCTGTTGATTACTCCATGGAGTTCTATGAGGACGGGAAAGTGCTCTACAACGAAGGCGGCAATATGGCAATCGGCCTCTGGGAAAAGATAGATGAAAAACAATATTCGGTCGAGATTTTGATCTATAACTCAGTGATTACGCTCGATGATCGCTTGACTCAGTTCCAGTGGGGCGATAAAGGAATCATCTTCACAAAAACGAGGTAAGATAGCCGGGCCATGCATAATGTCTATTTTTATCAGGACATCGACGATAAGAGCCTTGATTTATCTGCCGGGCTATCCTGTAAGGGCCCAAAAATGGCGAATATCGCTTTATTTGTCGCAGGTCCGGATATCTTGATCCCCGCAGTCCCTGCCATTATCCCCGGCCGCCGTGCCTGCCCGGGCCGTGCAGGATGAATCAGTCGTAGTCCAGGCCGTCATAGCGATACTCCTGTACGACTCCACACCGCTCGCAGTGACGACGCTTGCCATCATGGCTATAGTGCCACTTGTGCAGTTTGAGCAAGCATAAGGGATTCCGCACTTTTCATCTTCCGGTTTCCGATCGATTTAGCAAAAAAATTTTACGTCATGGCCTGTGTTTGTATTACTTTCTTTTCGGTGGGTTATTAGTCCTTCCGCCGCTTGATTTATTGCCAGTCTTGCTCGGGTAACCGCCCGGGCCTTTGCTTCCGCTTTTACTTCCGCCTTTGCTTCCGCTTTTACTCATTATTTCGCCCTCTTTTTATAAAAATAATATATCATATTAAATGTTAAAGTTTATCTCATAAAAGTATAATAAGGCAAGCGGCGCAGCTTAATACCTAAACGTTAATGGATCTTTATTCATTGAACCGGGCGCAAGGAAGTTTGCAAGAAAATGGTAAAGTTTGCTTAAAAGATATAACGTGATAATGGTAAGAATTGAATGTTTTTATGAATGCCGGTCCCTCCGTGAGTGATCGACTGCCCGGGAAATAAACTAGTAAACTTTAATTTTAATAGTTTCTTACCCCTCTTATTTCGGTGACGCTCAGGGCCCGGCCGTCCCATTCCAGCCAGATCCCGAAACGGTCCTCCACGGGATGGAACTTCATCGCGTCCCAGGTATCGCCATATCCCACGATCACTTCGATGGCATCGCTTCCTTCAGCGGAATGGGCTAGTGGGTCGCCGAATTCTTCCGGCAGGAAGTCGGGGATGAAGACTCGGTAAGAAGTCGAGGCCGGCAACAAGGTCGATGCCTTTGGCGGCAGCGGGCTGGCCCCTGACCCTGCGGGGTCCCCGGAATCAAAGGCCGGGTCTTCCGACGTACCTATCCTGTACCAGGCCTCGGTGCTCATGTTATTATGGACGACGATGGTGCCCTCGTAGGTCTTGGTAAAGCAGCCGGACGAGGCGGTAAATAAGAGAATGCATAACAGTAGCCCCAAAATCCTGAGCGCTTTGTTCATTATTAATCGGTAGAATCAAAACCGTATATATATTTATCTATACTCTATCATGTGACTGCTTGCCTCCCGGCAGTTTACAAACATATGGCTTTGTTTTGTTTTATTTCCGCCGGGCTACAGGCCTGGCCTGGACAGGGCAAGTCGCGTGCTTCCTATCCGGGGTCATTAGGGAAGGAAAATAAGGGGCAGTTTTTAAAGAGCGCCAAGCACGCCACGAACCGCCAAGACCGCCAAGAGTTTATTAAATGAATGGTGTGTCAGGGATTATTAAAAAAGTCCTTGGCGAGACTGGCGGTTCGTGACGTACCTGGCGCGCTGTAAATCTGTGCATTGCCTGATCTGGAAAATACTACGAAAGTATAGAATTGCCACTAATCGCAAAGCGTTGGCGCCCTTGGCCCTTGGCGCCCTTGGCGAGCTTTAATGGTGCGCATTTCATTAACCGGCTAATGTCACGGGCATCATAGATAAGTCAATCCATCTATGGTGACTCTTGCTAAAAACTTCGAGTTTACTTATAGTGGTAGGCTTCCATGAACTGGCCTTTCTTGCCTTTCGATGTCGTGCGTTGCCTGATCCTCGTCGCTTTGTGCGTCTTCGGGTTGTTGACTTTCTCCTTCGCCATCAATATTCCCTCCTGATAATGACGATTAACTTAAAAGGATCACCAGAACAGCGGATCGCGCCGCTCTACAGTGTAGTTTCCCTTTTTCTTTTTCTCCCGCTGCCGATCCGAAAGGTGTGCATTTCCCGATTTGACTTCCACGTTCCGGCGCTCGACTACCTTGCCGGTAAAAATATCGCGGCGCGTGGCTACGAAGTCCCGGCCCGTGTGGGTCTTGCGCATCTCGTAGTCCTGGGGCTCGTATTCGAAGCGCACCTGGTCTTCGGTTGCACGGCTGCAGGCCCGGTTGTTATCCGGAGTTATGGGGCAATGTGTCATATAGCCCTGACTTGAAAAATTTACAGGCAAGCGTACAGGGAGAACTTTTTAGGAAAAAGTTCCCCCATGCACCCCTTTAAAAACGATCCTTAAAATGATGCCTTCGGCATATGTGTTTAGTGTCGAGACCCAGGGAACTTTTGTAAAAGTTCCCGGGAGCCCTCAAAACTTTTATAGCCCCGTCAGGATGTCAGCACTTGCAGGAGATGCCCCTCGCCTCAATTGTTTTCTTACTACATACATATTAGGCGATTTAATATTTTAACCTTCGTGTCAATAAAAAATTAAAAGTAGAAAAAGTTTAATTGTTTATAAGTTAAAAAATTTGTTTCATGGACTACGAGCAAGATGATACTAATTCATTGTTAAAGAATATTCTTTTTGAAATTAGGGAAGGTAATAGGCTTACAGAATTAACGCGACATGAATTAAATGCAATTAATCTACGTGTAGACGTTTTAATACGAGTAACAACGCTTTCTAATAATTTTCCATCGGGAGATATTAATGAAATTAGTCAACTATTAAGAGATATCGACCGCCGACAATTCCAGAATATGGATAAAACAAATGAAAAATATTATGAAGACAATATAGATTAATTATCCTTTTACAAAATACGGTTAGGATGTCACACTTACAAGTGATTCCTATCGCCTCATTATTTTTTTACACCTTACCAATTAGGCGATTTAATATCTAATCTTTTATAGGTAATAATCATTTAATATACACTTTTGCTTTATCACCATCTACTCTGTAGCTATTACCCCATATTTCTCTTCATATTTCATTTCTCTTTGAGCCACCATAGCAGCTACAGATGCTAATCTACATCTTTCTTCTGGTTCAATTACTTCTAATCTTGATAGAGCATCTTCATCTGCTTCTTTTCTATTATATTCTATTAACAACGAATGTACTGAAAGCCACACACCATATTTCATTTCATATGACCTAGCTAGTGCAGTACTTTTCTTTTCATATTCCTTTAATACTTTAGCAAAACTCGGATATACTCTCGAATAGTATACAATTAATTTATCAGGTTCTAACACAGAAGATGAAGCAACCGCATTAATATCATTAGGCCAATCCCTATCTGACCATAATGGATCATCCGGATTATTTATTGGTACTAACTTAATAGTTGGGATTGAAATTTTCTTATCATCAGGAGATGCCAACGGTTTTTCTATTATTTGGTATGCTATTTTGTCACTAATACTTTCTTTTCCTAATATTGAAACTTCTACCTTAATTTCTCCAGTTGAACCGATAGATGCGTTAGCTAAAGCATCTACTATAATACGCATTCTTCCTTCTCTTAATGGAGTCGTTCCCGATAATTTTAATTTTTCGCCAATTATTGGATTAATACGACTCTTTTTGGGGTCTTCAGCGTCATGGTAATTTGATGGTGCATCGGTAATTACACGTAAATATCTCCGCTGACCAGGATAAAACTCAATTGGAGATTTTCCTAATATTTTTATAAACGTTGGTGGGTCTTGAATTTGTATACTAGTTGCGGTCCTTTTTACATGGCGTCCAGATGTCGGCTGTGTAGTACCTTCAGCTTCTTTACCATCCGGTTTACCACCAACCGTTTCATAAGTTTCATATCCATAAAATTTAAGGATTTTTGCAACTTCATTCTTAATAAGTTTTTCAGACTCAACATCGCTCTGTTTTAAAGTTAAGTTTTGAGCCTCTTCGTTTAATATTTTTAATTTATCATCAGATGTAAGTGCTTTTAATAATTCTTCTTCTATTATTTTATATATGTCACCTTGTCTTATATCTTCTCTACTAGATACAAACAATTTTCTTTTTGCTACTGGTGACAGATTATCGCAATCCAAATGTATTATTAATCTATTTATTAAATATGGATATCCAGCTTTATTTTTTATTATCGTAGAAGACAATTCTGCATGGCTCTGACCATTATTGGTAAGAATAATCGGTTTTTTATTATCGACATACGCACGCGATGGATTTTTTTCAGAATATTCCAATACCCAATATTCTATACCAATTCTACCATAATCTCCTAAATTAACATAAAAAATTGGCACATTATGTGATAGTTTTGGACCTCTTTCCCCGCTATCGTCTACTGCACCATTTAACGCATTTCTAGAACCTTTTATTACTCTACGGTAATCGTGTGGAATATCAATTAACATTATAGGCAGAATCGTATCAAACATAGCATACTGCAGCAGTCCATAAACACTGTTTGGACCCAATGCACCGATATACGATGATAAATCAAAACCGTAATGTCTAACCAATGTACCAGAAGAAAATTCTGTTAAAGGTAAATTAGCTTCTAACATTTTATTATTAACTTTAATATAAACATATCTCCCATGTTTATATTCTTCAGCCGGTAAATCTTGATAAAATACTACTGAATATCCTATCGCTTTTGGCTCTTCTCCGCTGATATAAGCTCTTGATGCGATTAACGTAAATTGACATGATGCATAAGTGCTCGAACCTCCTTGACCATAGGCTCCAGCTACATACATTTTTTGCAATTTATTAGATTCACCTAAACTTAATATTGTGTTTTCCATTTTTTCTGGTAAAATACCAATTCCAAAATCTCTAACCGCTACAACTTTATTATTCTTATCATCTCCTTCATCGATTGTAACATTGACCATTTTGGATAATTCTCGTCTTTTCGCAGCATCAAGTAAATACAGACCATTAGATGGAATATTTAACCATGCTTGTGCAGCTTGCCTTGGTGTTTTACATTCCGGTACACCGTTATGCTTTTCATATTCTAGTTCAAGTACCGCATCGATAGCATTCGTTATTCGTTCAACAATGCCTCTACCAGGGTCTTTCGTACTTTCAATTACCCCTCTATTATTTTCTCTTTTACCAACCGGTACCAATTCAAATGAATCCCCATATTCAATTTCCATATCCTCTAATATTTTTTTAACCTCAGAAGATTTTTTAGCATTAATTAATCGTATGAGAAATTCATTTTCCTTCAAAACAACAACCCCGAACTCAATTTAATTTCTTATATAACTAACTTATATTAAATCTACCTAGCGATCCTTTAATATATTCTTCTTGCGCCTCTATTGCAATCCAACGCCTTTTTAATTCTTCACTTTTCGCTCCTACAACGTTACTGCCAGCAAATGGGTCAAGCACTAAATCGCCTTCAGATGTTAAAAATTTGATAAAAAATTCAGCCAATTCTGTTGACATTCTGCAAGGATGTAAATTAATATTGTTAGCTTTACAATATTTTAAATAAGGGTCACAAGAGCTAGTATTTGCAGAAATGATTACATTAGGCGCTATTGCCCCTCGATTATCTTTCAAAAACGATTTATCATTAATTACATGTTCCGATGGCCTTTTGCCGGCATTATACTTTTTATTATATAATAGCTTCTTCATATCTTTACTATATTCTACCAATACATTTCTATTATCTGCCTTCGGATAATCGGTTGAACTTAACCACCATAACCGCGTAAACGCATCTTTTACACGAACTCTTTCAATTGTTACCCATTGAGCCGGAGTCGGTAGTCTTGCTGGATTATAACATATAAATTCTTGACATAATCTATAATTTCCAACTTTACAAAAATTTAATAATGATTCTATTGGCAATGTTGACATTGTTGGACTTCCTTCATTCCATGCATTGCCTAATTCTATAACGATTGAACCATCTGGAGTTAAAAATTCTTTAAAAATATTTGCATAGTTAGCCAACCAATTAACATATTTTTCCCCATCCAAATTCCCATATTTCTTTTTTCTCTTTAATGGAAATGGCGGAGACGTCAATATTAATTGAATTTTACCATTATATTCAGATAGACCTTTTAAAACATTTTCTGATAATCCTAAATAACTACGACCCATCTCTGTAGTAAAATAAGGTTTTATATCAAAACCCACATTCTCAATTATAGGCTCAATAGAATGACTGCTAATATTCATCAACATACCCTTTATTTTTGTATATTGATTTAATGTACCAATTTCTATTAATATTGTTTTGTCAAAAGTAAAAAAAGTTTAAATACAAATATTCATAACTAATAATAATCATCCCAAACTTTTGTTAAAAGTTACATATTTAATTTATATATAATATAACTAATATCTATGTAATCTTATAATATACTAAATTTGATTTATTTCGCTTTTTTCTATGACCTCTCTCCTTTCTTATAGTAAAAGAATCAGTAAGACCAGACCTGTTATGTTTCATACGCTTTTTTCGAATACGAGTATGTAAATTTTTCTTGTTATTTCCAATTAGCCCGGTATCCTCTTTCCAAGCCTTACGCTTCTTAATAAGCTCCAGCAACTCGGTTTTTACTCTTCTTATCATCATGGAGCTGTCTGGTTTATAATTAAAGACATACTTGCCTTCATTTTCAACATTGATAATATGCCATTTAGGCCAACTCTCCCTTAGGCCCTTTGACATACCATAACGTCTTTCACCCTTTCTGAATGGTGCTTCTGCGAGATTTTTTGCCATGTATTTTGACATATATGCAGCTGAAAACCGAACTTGGGCCTGGGCGATCCATACGATAAACGAAGTTCCCTTAGTGGCCAAATTCCAATAATACCGAATTACGTTCCATGGTACAAACGCCGTAATTAGGGCATGCAGATGCAGTTTTTCATTCTCTTGAAACTCTTTAACCCATAAATATTCAAAACGATAACCAGCCTTTTTAAGGGCCATTACAAATCGATGCCAATATACGCCTAAGTCACTATTCCTAGCATTCTGTCCCAGCGTCAACGTGAGGCCTCTAAACCTATAACCCTTAGACATCAACGCATTAGTGGCACATTTAATCGAAAACAGGAATTTCCGCTTCTTCTTAGGTCCACATACCGGACATGTCCAGCTCTTACATGGTGCTGGATACTTGTTAATCTGCTCTCTATCACACCGCATGGTAAAATAGCCCACTGGGGTAGGGCACACGTTTTTCTCTGTCATTCGTTTTTAGCTCCGTTTTTACATCATTGTAGCACCCGTATGCCATGGTTTCAATTGTTCTATAGTAGAAACAAGTAAAGGGCACTACGCTCGCTTCGCTCGCTTCATTCTTGTCCTTGCGGTAGTATCATTAGGGGAACGGAAGGCTCCCTGCGACCAGTATCCGTTATCCCGCCTACTTCCCCTATGCCTAATGGCAACCCTTTCGACTGCCGCATTGAATCACGATAGGTTGTTGTTGGTTGTTGTGTGGTTTTTATTTTATTATGTTTATTTATGTGGTTCATGTGTATCTGTTATGATGTCATTTTTGTATCATGTCGTTTAATCGATTATTTCCCAGAAACCTTCCTCAACAGCTATGTCGATGATTTTTCGTTTAAAAGGTTCAAATCGCTCGTATATTGTCCGTTTAATCCTGTAGACCTCATTGGTTTTTGACTCGTTTTTATCAGAGATATCAATCACCAATAAACTGTTATATCCTAACCGTATTAATACTAACCATTATTATAAAAAATACTAATAAAAAATAGTATATTTACTATAAAAAAAATTATATTTCTTGTGATGCTTGTTCTGGGATTTCCAAAACTGTTTCTTCTTTCGATTCCTGCACAACGGTATCTAATGGTTCCTGCACAACGGTATCCTGTAATACTGTCTGACGGGATTCTGTTTTAATATATATGACGTTCTTTCCGTCTATGTTTTTAATATCAAACCATACCTTCTGTTTATTAACAAGTCCTAAACTACGGACTATATCAATTGGTATATTGACAGAAAGGCCTTTGCTGTTCGGGTTGGTGCTATACAGTCTTCGAGTAAATGCCGCTTGTACGGCTTCACCATGCGTTTTTAATTGCATAAATATCCCAATATAGTCTAACCGTATTATACTCTTTGTTTATATTTTAAATACATATAATAAAAGATAAAAATAATATAAAATATATCCTGTAAGTTAGGACATCATTTTCAACCGTTCTAAAATTTTTGGATTCTTGAACAGTTTTAAGAACTCGCTTTCTGCTTCACTAATCTCTTCACGTAGCGACTTAACGCCTTCTTTTATCGACCGCGCACACCTGGGGCAATACACGTTTGTAGGCTCATTCATATGGCCACAGACACACTTTATCAGATTAATTGATGCTTCTGGCTTTACTGCCTGTTTATCGAGTCCTGCATGTTTTAAAATGGCCTTCTCAACGTCAGTATCGGCAAGCTTCAGGTAGAAATCTAACATTTTTGTCGAAGGCTTCTGCCACATCATCTTTTTAATAACGCTCTCCTGGTAGCCCTCGCGTATCATGTTCGTTATACGAGAAGTCCTGAAAAGCTTAGGAGTCACGCGTTTTTCAATACCTGTTGCAGCAATCAAGTTATCCATTAAACGTGTTACTGCCCTGTAGGTTATCGGCTCGTCACGCTCCAGCAGCTTAAAAACAAAGTCTTCACCATTGACATTGCCTGAATCGTTACGGTAATTAAGCAAGTACGGTATAGACGTTACAACATATACCACTCGCTCCCCACCTACCTTCTGGTCCTCTAATCGAACCCGGCAATCAACATCTAAAAAGGTCAGGTCGTTCCACGTAAGCCGAGCGACCTCGCCAACTCTCGCACCCGTCTCATACAACGTCATGATAAACGCTCTGTCACGTGAATTTCGGCATGCGCTTACCAATCGGTTAATATCGTCATGGGTTAAGATGTCTTTTGGCTTTATGCTATCGTATTTTTCTTCTGGCGGCTCTATCTCTTTCAGCTCGTCAGCATCAATAGGCTCAATTATCTTTTTGCGGATTAAATACCGAGTATACGTTTTAATAGTCTTAACCATTGACCGCTTGGTGCTCTGGCTATACTCTCCACCATACGAGTTTTTGCCGACCTGAAAAGCCCGTAGCCCTTCTAAAAGGTCACCTAACGTCATCTGCTCAAACGGTACTTTAATAAAACGCCGCCACTGTACAAGCATTGTAGCAATACGGGCCGCCCTTCTCTCGAAAATCTTGCCTTTAGCCAGCTTCTCAACAACGTAATTTCTAATAAGCCGCCCATCGCTCTCCGTTATTTTACCACGTTCTAAGGCCCTTGCTATAATGACCTCGTACGTGTACCTATCGTTATAGGCTAAGAAATTTGCATTGTCCATGGAACCACCGTCTTGAGGCAGGTGGCCAGATACAAGCGATAACGCTCATACCGTTCCTAATGCCGTTTTCCATGAACAGGAACCCAATCTGTATTAAAGGTTGGTATTATAATATTCTAAGGGTTAATACCTAAAAATATCATAGCCCCGTCAGGATTCGAACCTGAGTCAAAGGATCCAGAGTCCCCTATGATTGACCGCTACACCACGGGGCTATTCAGCCATCTTACTATATCATTCTGCCATATAACATTTTCGCTCACGCATTCCCACTAGCCGTACCGTCAGAAACGGTATAACCAGCTCCGGGCCCGAGCATATACTCTTCAATCCCCTTCATCTTAATAAATCCTGCTTACAGAAAATGCGGTAAAACTAATTATATATTTAAAAATAAATAATACACATATGCAGGATTCATTGCCGAAGCCGGCCTGGCTGAAAACCCGTCTCCCCCGGACGGAAACCTACCAGCACGTACGGGACATCATCACGGGCCTGGGCCTTCACACTGTCTGCGCCAGCGCCCGCTGCCCGAACACCGCCGAATGCTGGGACTCGGGCTGTTGCACGTTCATGATCCTGGGCGACACCTGCACGCGGGCCTGTCGTTTTTGCGCGGTCAATCACGCGAAGACCGGCCCGGCGGTCGATACCACCGAGCCATGGAAGCTGACTACTGCCGCGAAAATGCTGAACCTCGATTATATCGTGATTACCTCGGTGGACCGGGACGATCTCGAGGATGGCGGCGCAGGGCATTACGCTGAGTGCATCAGGACATTGCGTAGCGAGCTACCCGCGGCGAAGGTCGAGGCGATCATCCCGGACTTCTCGGCGCGGCTGGACCGGCTGGGGTCGGTGGTCATGGCGCGGCCGGACGTAATTGCGCATAATGTAGAGGTCGTGAAGCGGCTCACGCCGGCCATCCGGGACCGGCGGGCGAGCTATGAGCAGTCGCTGGGAGTGCTCAGTTACGTGAAGATGCTGTCGCCGCGGACGGTCACGAAGTCCTCGCTGATGCTGGGGCTGGGGGAGACGCGGGGGGAAGTGATCGAGGCGATCGTCGATCTGCGGGAGGCGGGGGTGGACATCCTGACGCTCGGGCAGTACCTGCGGCCGGGGCCGGGGCAGGCGGCGGTGGAGCGGTACGTGTCGCCGCAGGAGTTCGACTGGCTGGGGGAGTACGCGCGGTC
>MVRA01000003.1 GCA_002067315.1 Methanocella sp. PtaU1.Bin125
CCGGTCCCGGTGTGTATATGCGGGCGGCCTCTACGCATTGGACCGCGACGGCAGGATCATCTGGG
Organism: Methanocella sp. PtaU1.Bin125; assembly: GCA_002067315.1. Lineage (GTDB taxonomy): Archaea > Halobacteriota > Methanocellia > Methanocellales > Methanocellaceae > Methanocella_A. The sequence goes on from MVRA01000003.1 coordinate 66, forward strand.
CCCGGGATACTGATACGCGGGTCGTCGGCATTCAGGAGCTAAACGGCACTGTTCTCTTCGGCAGCGGCAACAGTAAGGTCTCCGCCATGAACGCCGGCCTGATCGGAGGGGCCATTGCTGCAGCCTCTTATCTGTTTTACCGGTTCTTCTTTTTTGGAGCGGTCGCGCGTGCGCGGGCGCGGCTGGACAGTAACAGGAACCGGAACCGGGTATTAGAGTATATCCGGAAAAACCCGGGAGCAAGCATGTTCGAGATCGCCCGGGACCTGTCGATCAACATGGGCACCGTCAGGTACCACCTGCTTATCCTGAGCATGAACCATCGGATCGTGCCGTTCCGGGCGGATGAAAAGTACGTGCGGTACTTTACGAACGCCGGCTCTTACGGGCCGGAGGACCAGCTGATGATCTCGCTCATGAGGCGGGAGCCGCTGAAAAAGATACTGGCTGTCCTGCAGGAGCGGCCCGGGCTGTCCAACCTCGAGCTTTCCCGGGCGCTTGATGCACACGAGAGCTCGACGATGCGCAACATTAAAGCGCTGATAGAAAAGGGGGTCGTCAACCGAAGCCTTCAACCGGACGGTAAAATCACGTATTCGATTAATAGCAAATTCTGCGCTCAGGCCCATTCCGCTCTCAAGCTGCTGGATAAGTAAGCGAAAGTGAAAAGTTATCGGACCGAGATCGCTGGAAGCGGGAGTCTCAGCTTTCCCGGTGTTACCCCTGTGTCTGCTTATTCTTCTCGATCGACGTCCTGGGCATGCCATGCATGTCGCCCAGCAGGCCCAGTAACGGCATGCCGCACTCGGCACAGATCGGCTTTCCGTAGTAGTCGACACTGCACTCTTTGCAGAGGTCTTTGCCACACTTGTGGCATTTGCTGACAGAATCGGCTGTCGGATGATAGTGGCATTTCATACGTAATAATACGAACAATTTACCTATAAGCTTTCTGTTATAATGCCCGGAAGATCGCCGGGGCCCATAAGCTCGCCGAAAACGCGAAAAAATAAAGTAGAGCGAACCCCTCATGGAGGGGGGTTCGCGGAGGCTTACCTGTTTACCTGCGTAAGACTTTTCTGCCCTCGGGGCCGTTGATGACGACTTCGAGCGGCATCTTGCCCGCGACCGTATGGGTGGCGCACGAGAAGCACGGGTCATAGGCCCGGATGACCATCTCCATCCGGTTGAGGATGCCCTCGGCCGGGGTGGCCGTGGTGATGATCTTCTGGGCTGTGTTCTTCAGGCCGAGGTTCATGGCCTTGTTGTTGTGCGCGGTGGCCACGATGATGTTGGCCCGCTTGATCATGCCCTTCTCGTCCGTGTCGTAGTCGTGGATGAGCGTGCCGCGCGGGGCCTCGATGACGCCGACGCCCGTCGCCGCCTGCGCCTTGACCGGCTGGCGGAGGTCTTTGCCCATGATGGCCTTGTCGCTGAGCAGCTCGACCGCCTTCTCGGAGGCGTAGAGCAGCTCGATCAGCCGGGCGTAGTGGTACAGGAGGGTCAACTGGGCCGGCCTGCCGAACGCCTTGCGGAACTCTTCCAGCTCGGCCTGGGCCAGCGGGGTGTCGATCCTGTCACAGACGTTGATCCTCGACAGCGGCGAGACGCGGTACATGCCGTTCTCCCAGCCCATCGGCTTGTAGTACGGGGCTTTCATGTAGGAGTGCGGGTACACGTACTCGGAGATGTACTGCAGGTAGTCCTTGTCCGCGAACTCCTTCACGACGCTGCCGTCCTTGCCCAGCATCCTGAGCGTGCCGTCGTACAGCTCGAGGTTGCCGTTCTTGACCAGGCCCATGTGCATCGACGGGGCCTCGCCCAGCATCTTGATCGCGTCGATGTACTGGTTGAAGATGGGCTTGGCCAGCTTCAGCGCGTTCTGCCCGTAGACCACGGCCTGCTTCGCCATGGGGAGCAGCCGGTCCACATCAGCCTGGGTCAGCCCCTTGGTGATGCCGCCGGGGAGCGAGGTGACCGGGTTGATGGACCGGCCGCCGGTGGCCTCGACGATCTGCTGCCCGATCTTCCGGTAGAGGACCGCCTCGGTGGCCAGCGCCGGGTTGGCGGCGATGACGCCGAACACGTTCCTCTGCTTCGGGTCCGCGTCCGGGCCGAACACGAAGTCCGGGGCCGCGAGGAAGTAGAAGTGGAGCGAGTGGGAGTGGATGAACTGCCCCATCTGCATGAGCTCGCGGAGCATGTGCGCGGTCGGGGTAGCCTTCACGCCGAAGCATCCGTCCACGGCCTTGGCGCCGGCCAGGTGGTGCGATACCGGGCAGATGCCGCAGATCTGGGTGACGATCCTCGGCGCCTCCTCGACCGGCCTGCCCTGCAGGAACTTCTCGAAGCCCCTGACTTCCATGATGTTTAAGCGGGCGTCAGTCACCTTGTTGCTGTCGTCTAAGTCGACGGTGACCTGTGCGTGGCCCTCGATTCTGGATACTGGTGCTATTTTGATTTGCTTGACCATGATAATCACCTCATTTCTTTGCTGCAGTCTTTTCGACGACCTTCTTCCCGAGGAACGACGAGGCGAACGTGTATTTGTAGAAGTTCCCGATGGGGTCGTAGACGTCCGCTACGAACTTGTCCAGGTCGGTGTTCGGGTCGTCGTCCAGGCCGTAGACCGATGCCACGGCGCTGATCATGGCAGAACCCTGTTCTGCTGCGTTCTCGCACGGGCCGAAGCATCCGCGGCAGGCGGCGCCGGACGACGGGCAGCGTGCGCCGCAGCCGGCTCTCGTCGCCGAGCCGTTGCAGATATATCCCTGCTCGAACAGGCACTTCGTATCGTCCACGGTGCCTTCCCAGGGCCGGAGGATCTTCTTCAGGTTGCGCTCTTTCTTCTCCCGGGTGCACTCGTCGCAGACCGACTTTTCGCTGAGCTTGTACTCGCCCACGCCCAGTAACGCGTACAGCGCCTGGGCGATCATGGCCGGGTTCGGGCCGCAGCCGGGGATCATGGCGTCGACCTTGACGTAGTCGCTGCAGGGCCGGGCTTCGGGCAGGAGGGTCGGCAGGCCGTCCATGTACGGGTGCCTCTGGATCTCGTTCTTCGTGCTCTTCGTGGTCACATAGACCTCGTCGAGCAGTTGATCCGTGGTGTACAGGTTGCCCATGCCCGGCGTGCCGCCAAAGCAGGCACAACTGCCAAGCGCCACCAGGATGTCGCAGTTCTTCCTCATTTCGAGCAGCTCGTGGAGGTTGTCGCTGTTCCGGACGCAGCCGGAGACGATGCCTACGGTCGCCTTCGGGATGTGCTTGACATCCATCAGGACGGGGATGTAGACGAACTCGACTTTCTCTAAGATCGGTAAGAGCGCCTCGTGGGTGTCCAGCACCGATATCTCGCAGCCGGCGCAGGCACCAATCCAGGTCTCCATAACTTTAACCTTGGCCATAGTATCACTCCAGTTAATGCGGAACCACTGTATGGTGAAGCATAGATGTCCGCGTTTTGCTAAACTGGTTTTCTCCCCGGAGGTGTTATATAAGGCTTTAGTTATAATTTGAAAAATTTTCACTACACCATATACGCTTGCCGATCAATCCGGATCGTATCCCGGCGCCTGCCGGTTGAGAAGGTGACAGGTAACGGGTTGCCATTCGATGTTAATTAATGTAATATATTAGTCTGAAAACGGGCCCGATAAAAAGCCGGAACGGCAACAAACGGCTAACAGTGTACTGGTCCGTCATCCTGTACCCTTGTACTACGATCCGTTTATGTTTCTCCTTATGGCCGGTAACGTAAAAAAGTAAACACAAAAACGGCAAGGTCTTCATATAGATTCCGCGTTTTATCATGCAGAGACCTCTGGAAACCTCAAGACTCAGTGGCATATCCATTTAATCAATGATCTGGCAGTAAGTGTATAGAAGGCATTCTCCATGTAAAATAGAAAACTATATTAGCATGAATGGCGCAACCGACTTCCATTAGTTATTAAGTTAACGAATCCTGCCAGTAATAACCACCTCTATAACAACCATTACTGTCACGAGTTATAAAAAATTATAGAAAATAGGGATTTTATCAATAATTTATAACCAAAATAAACAGAAAACTTATATTTTATAATTTGAAAGATAATTTTTTATATGAAAAATTGGGAAAAGTTTATATAATAAAGATACTAAAAGTTTTACTTAAACCAGCCTACCATGCCCCGGCCAGTGACTAACGTAGCTGGTGATTGGTAATTTTTTACGTTCATGAAAGATGGACAGACCAGCGATAAAGGAGGCGAATCACGGGATACCTGGTAATTCGGCAAACATCGGATACATAACTGGTATAGCAGAGAAAAAAAGTATATAAAAAATCAAGACCATAGAGCTGCAATCCAAAAATATTGAAAATCGCTTGATAGGTTGGGGGTTTAGGCTCATAATCTATATCGAATCCAGTAGTCATCAAAAATCGAAAAACCATTGAAATCAAAAAGGCTGGTGCTATCGTGACGACGATATCTTTAGACATCCAGAACAGGACCTGCACAGGCTGCAACAATTGCGTTGTCGCCTGCCCGGTCAACGCGCTGGAGCTGACGGTTGCCAACCCGGTGACCAAGAAGAAGACCTACAACGTGCTGAACGGAAAAGCAGTGGTCATCGACGAGGAAGTGTGCAACGGTTGCGGCGTTTGCCTCGAAGTCTGTCCTCAGAGAGCGATCACGTTAACGACGGAGTAAAAAACAGGAGGAGGAAAACTTGTTTCCCGGTTATTCTAAGAAAATAAAAGACAACAAGCAGGTCATCGAGCAGAAGCTGCTGACTCAGAAACTGAACCTGACAG
>MVRA01000004.1 GCA_002067315.1 Methanocella sp. PtaU1.Bin125
TACCCCAAAATTGAACGGTTCCAAAGGAAACGATAGCTGTTCTGCTATATTAATGGTTGTGGTTGCGAGAACCCCCTGATTTCTACTGCAAAAAGCCGTATATTCATGATATTATGAGCAAATACTTGTGAATATAACATATTAATTCATTATATCATTTATAGACTATCCGTAAAGTATCAGGAGCCTGAAAAACTGAAATCGTGCCGACGTAAACCCATGATTTCCATTGGAATTTTTTCAGCCCAAGATACACCCACCCCTTTATTTCCAATGGAACATGAAAATACAAAGCAAAGCTTTGCATATACTTCGATGAAAATACCTTGTTGTTGGGTTATGGAACTTAAACTATTTATAGATAACGACTTATAATCAAATAGATTATTTTTATATTTTTAAGATAATAAGTATATAAAATACAAAAAGTCGGTTATACAGCCATTTCTTCTGTAATATGCCAGAAAATGTTCCAGAAGAAATAAAGGGGTAGGTATCTATTCTGTAATTCCATAATAAGAATAAAAATCAGTCCATCAGTCAATGATCATCCATCACCTGTCTGAATGCCTATCAAATCACCTAATAAACTACATGTGAATGTCTGTTCTGTTTGCCGAATGTCTGTTCCGTCTGCACGGGTCTTACCTGGATCTGGCCTGTACTCTTTCCTGTCTGTACTCTTTCCTGTCTGTACTCTTTCCTGTCTGTACTCTTTGATCCGCCTGCCCGAACCTGGTGTTCTCTGTTGTCTGTTCTCTGCTCAGGCATGGTCTATCCTCTATCCTGTTCGTCCTCTTTCCTATCTGTTCTCTGTTGTCTGTTCTCTGCTCAGGCATGGTCTATCCTCTATCCTCTTTCCTACCTTTTCTATCTGATCCGTCTGCCCGGGCCTGTTCTACCCTGCCCCGGTCTGTCCTGTCTCTGTTACAGCCTGCATGATTCGGTTCCTGTTTCGATAACTGCATGATTCGGTTCCTGTTTCGATAACTGCATGATTCGGTTCCCGTTTCGAGAAAATGGATGCCTCAACGTCATGAAGAATATATTTATTACAGGTGCGCCATAATGCCACACAGGTGATTATATCATGTTTCCCGGAATGGGCGGCAGGGGCATCAACCCCAAGCAGCTGCAGAAGCAGATGAGGGCCATGGGCATCGACGTGAACGACATCGACGACGTCAAGCAGGTCATCATCCGGACCGCTACCAAGGAGATCGTGTTCAACGACGCGCAGGTCACTGTGATGGACGCGCGCGGCATGAAGTCCTACCAGGTCGTAGGCACTCCCGAGGAAAGGCCCATACAGCAGGCGCCCATCGGCGCCCAGGAACCCGCGGCGCCCCGGGGCCCGGTCGAGATTCCGGATGAGGACATCGCGCTGGTCGCCACCCAGGCAAAGGTCCCCCGGGACGTGGCGAAGAAGGCCCTCGAGGAGTCCGGAGGCGACCTGGCCGAAGCGATCATGAAGCTCGCTGGCGGGCAGTAGACGCAGAAAGCCGGCATCTGCCGATCAAACAGCATACGCTCTGGCGGCACATTCAACTATCTGGCGGCACATTCAACCATTTATTCCTTTTTCAGGCAGCGACACCATGATCGACCCTTCAGGCAGCGACAACATGACCGGTCAAGCGGACTCCCGCTCCACTCAAGCGAGTTCCCAAACTACACGAGCGGACACTCGCTCCACGATCGTAAAAGGCGAGCACGTCCTGCTCCGGGCCAGCGGCGGGGAACGCGGCGGCAGGGAATACTTCACGGTCGCGGGCGAGGGCAAGCTCCACACGGACCTGGGCATCGTCGACCTCGGCGCCATCGAGGGGAAACGGTGGGGCGACACGGTAGAGTCCCACAACGCCAACGCGTTTACGATCATCAGGCCCCGGGCCCCGGATCTGTTCCGGCACCTGAAGCGCACCGGCGCGCCCATGATGCCTAAAGACATAGGCACGATCATCGCCAATACCGGCCTGTGCCCGGCCGACACCGTACTGGACGCGGGCACCGGATCCGGCATCCTCGCCGCCTACCTGGGCACGATTGCAGGAAGGGTGATCTCCTATGAGGCCAACGAGACCTTCGCCGGCAACGCCCGAAAGAACATGGCCCGGGCCGGCATCGCCAGCGTGGAGGTGCGGCACGGCGACATCCTCGAGGCGATCAAGACGCCGGAGCTGGAGGCCGAGGGCCCCTTCGACGTGATCACCCTCGACATGCAGGACGCCGCGAAGGCGGTCCCCGGCGCGTTCCGGCTGCTCCGGGCCGGCGGGTACCTGGCCGCGTATTCGCCCTTTTTCGAGCAGGCCACGGAAATCCGTTCTGCAGTGGAAAGAGGGGGCTTCGCGGAGTACACGACCGTCATCGTCACCGAGCAGGAGCTCGAGGTCAGCAAGCGCGGCACCCGGCCTTCCACGAGGGTCGGACATACCGGTTTCATTACCATCGCTCGCAAGTGAGCATTTAACACAGAGGGCACAGAGGGCACGGAGGCCATAAAGGCTACAAAGTGCCTGCAAGTAATTGTTATCTCAAAGTAACTATTAAATTTAAAAATGCTCCTGTCACGGTCATCGCATGCTCTCAAATACTGTGCCGGACAGGAAACAGACGGCTCGCAGAAAAATGGGGCCTTTCCACAGGAAATCAAGGGGTAAAAGTCCTTGCAGCCTTCATCTTTCGCAGAAAGCACCGGATAATTCCCGCACACGAAATCGAGGCATTATTATGAAATTTTTCTCTGGTAAAGCTTGAGAATACCCTGGGGATGATGCCCTGGGGATGATGCCCTGGAGATGATGCCCTGGAGATGATGCCCTGGGGATGATGCCCTGGGGATGATGCCCTGGAGATGACACCGGAACAGTGTAAGGAGTTGGGCATTAGCGAGACAGCCTCTGGTACATGCAGTCGCGGAGAGCGAAAGCCGTTAAGCCCCGGCTTTTATGCACGGCCCGTTATGGCAAAAATCGGATTGATCGTGAGGAACATCATACCCATGTTTGCCAGTTTAGTATATAAGAAAAAGTTATATATGACTATAAGGAATAACATTTCCATTATTGTGTGATTTTATGGGTAAAACGCTATCTGTCGCGATTGTAGACGATGAAAAAGAACTTGTGGTTATTTTAACGAAGGGCTTTACCCGGCAGGGGGTGGAAGTCGTATTCGTGGCGTATAACGGCCGTGAAGCTGTCGAGTTGTTTAATAAGATGGAGAAAAAGCCCGACGTCATCATCATGGATTATTCGATGCCGATAGTTGATGGTATTACGGCAGCAAGGCAAATACTGGCCATTGCCCCCAATGTTAAAATCATATTTTTATCAGGCGCAAGGCTTGAGGAAAAAGAAGCCCTCGAAACGGGTGCATTTGCACTTCTTAGAAAACCCGTAAGCCTGTATACGCTCGTCGAAACCGTTCGTGAAATCGCTTGATAGTACGTGCTTTCTGCCCCTGATAAGTTGACATACCAATAACGACTATCAGGAAAAAGTTTCACTTGCCCCTTCAAAAACGATCCTCAAGACGGTGCGTTAGGCACATATGTTCAGGTCACGGGCAGGGAAAACCTTTTCAAAAAAGGTTCCCCGGCGCCCCTTAGAAAATTCACCGCCCGTATTTCGCATGGGCCCGGGCCAGGTCCTGCGACGCTGATCGTCCTGTGCAAGGCTCAGCGCCCATACTTCGCATGGGCCCTTGCGAGATCTTGCGACGCCAGCGCCCCCAGCAGCGACAGCTCGCCGGCCAGCGACGCCGACGCGACGATCTCAGCCAGCTTGCGGGCATTGGACCCGGGGGGATTGCCGCCGCCCTTCACGCCCAGCAGGGTGAGACACTCGCTCTGGGCGGCGATGCCGGTGCCGCCGCCGACGGTGCCCAGCGGCAGGGACGGCATGGAGACGGAGAACTGCAGGTCGCCGTCCTCCGTCAGCTCGGCCGAGGTGATCGCGTTGCTGCCCTCGACCACGTGGGCCGGGTCCTGGCCGCAGGCGATGTACATGGCGGCGACCACGTTGGCCACATGCGAGTTGAAGCCGAAGCTGACGGCCCGGGCCGAGCCCAGGAAGTTCTTGCGGTAGTGGACGTCGCACATCCGCTCCGGCGTCGCCTTCAGCTTCGCGGCCACGATATCGTGCGGTATGGTGATCTCGGCGACGGTGGTGCGGCCCCGGCCCTCGATCACGTTGATGGCGGCGGGCTTCTTGTCGGTGCACATGTTGCTTGACACGGTGACGTGCCGGACGCCGAACTTCTTCTCCAGAAAGTTCATCACGGCCTCGCTGGCGATGGTCACCATGTTCATGCCCATGGCGTCCTTCGTATCATAAGCAAACCGCAGGAACACGCTCTTGCCGACCACGTACGGGTCGATGCGCAGCAGCTCGCCGTGTCTCGTCGTCGTCGCCACGACCGCGCGGATCTCCTGCATCAGCTCCGGGGTGCGCAGGGCCTCCATGATCTGCTTCGCCTGCGCGAGCGACCTGACAGTCATCACCGGCGCCCGCGTCATCTCGTCCTGGAACACCATGGTGTTCACGCCCCCGGCGAGCGTGCAGACCGAGCAGCCCCGGTTGACGCTGGCCACGAGGGCCCCCTCGGTGGTCGCCAGCGGGATGTAGAAGTCGCCCTTCGCGTACTCGCCGTTAATGCGGACCGGGCCGGCCACGCCCAGCGGCACCTGCACCGCGCCGATGGCATTCTCGATATTCTTCTTCGTGACGGTCTCCGCGTCGTAAGAATAATGGCCGACGTGCTCCAGCCGCGTGCCCGTGAGCCGCTCCACCGCCGCCCGGCGGGCCTCGACGGCCTCGCGCCGCGTGGCCGTGGCCTTCTCGGCCTCGTAGAATTTCAGCTCGCCGCTGACCAGCCTGTTGACGATCTCTTCCCTGTCCATCCCTGTCTGCGCCTCCGTGAAACGTGAGAATGACGCCGGCCACACGTGTGTGACTCCGGCTGAGCAAATATTGTGTAATACCCTTGCTCGGGAATGTTATCTCTTTTGTGCTCTGGCTCCATAACCCCGGGCCCGGTAATAAAGCTTCTTGTCTGCCCGCCGGCAGGGGCCGTTAGCCGCCTTCGGCGTGCTGCCTGCGTCCCGCCCTCCCGCGTATCCTCGCCCGCGCGCGTGCAGCGGCTATGGCTGCCGTAGATTGCCGGCCGTGGCTGCCGTAGATTGCCGGCCGTGGCTGCCG
>MVRA01000005.1 GCA_002067315.1 Methanocella sp. PtaU1.Bin125
GTCAAGGTCCGGACCCGCGAGATGGGCGACGAGGTCATCAAGCCTTAAGGCGAGCAGATCGCGGGAATCCCGGGATTATATTACAGCTTCCTGCGCGGCACCGTCTGTTTTGTGGCGACCGTCACGACAGGCTGTTCCTGCGGGCCGGGAGGCAGCTGCTTCTGGGCTTTGATGCCGCCCTGCTTCACCCGCCTCACGCATTCCCGGTTGATAGCTTTCCACACTTCGTGCTCCAGCGCGTCGCGGCGATAGTCCGCGTCATAGCTCAGGAGCGAAAAGACGACAATACCGACAGCCAGTGCGAGAATCACGAGGGCCGCGGTCAGCGCGATATAGATGGGCGTCTCGATGTTTACGGTGAAGTAGAGCGCCACCTGGACGGCGATCGCCAGCACCAGCGGCGCGACCAGGCCCGCGAAGGCAAGCCAGATCTTCCCGGGCTTGCGCACGCCCGTCTTCGACTTGAACTCGGAGATTTTCTCCATGACGGTGAGGTTCTCGCCCGTGTTGCACGACGCCGTGATGAAGGCAGTGATATCCTTCTGCTGATCCTTTGTGAGCCCGGTCCCCCCGACGGCCACACGGACATAGCCAAGCAACGGCGTCTGCAGCCGCTCGGCGGTCTGCTTTTCCCTGGCCTCCCGTATGGCGTATACTTTCTTGATCGTCGTCAGGATAAGCTCTTCGTTATTCATGTGTCCCACCGTCAGATATTCGTTTTTACTCTGGTAGTTATCTAATGATTTCTTATACCAGAAAAGTTTTGTGTTATATTCCTGCAACCCCGGGCATTTGAGGAACGGCCCGGATTTCCATAAGTATTAATATGTCCGGCCTCTAAAGACATCTCGAAATTGACGTACAGGAATTGCAGAGGCGTTGTTTTTATGAAGGTCATAGCGTTCGTGGGCATGCCGGGGGCGGGAAAGTCGGAGGCCTCCAACGTCGCCCGAGAGATGGGCCTGCCCGTCGTCGTCATGGGCGACGTGCTCAGGGAAGAAGTCCGCAACAGGGGGCTGCCGCCCACGGACGAGAATATTGGCGGCGTCGCGAACCAGCTGCGCAAGGACGAGGGCATGGACGCGATTGCCAGGCGATGCATACCGTTGATCGAGGCGCTCAACGCCCGCCTGGTCGTCGTGGACGGCATCCGGGGCATTGCCGAAGTGGAGACGTTCAAGAAAGCCTTCGGCGAGGACTTCACGCTGGTCAAGATCGACGCACCCTTCGAGGTGCGGCTGGACCGCCTGCGCCGCCGGGCCCGGTCGGACGACATGGGCAGCCCCGAATGGCTGAAGCAGCGCGACGAGCGCGAGCTCTCCTGGGGGATGGGCAGGGCCATCGACGTGGCAGAGAAGTCGGTCACTAACCTCGACCCTATCGACCGGTTCAAGGGCGAGATCCGGTCCATCCTGCGCCGGGAAGGCATCCGGACGACCGTATCCGCGCTACTCTTTCCCACCGAGATCGAGGACCGCGTAAGGAAGGCGATCGAGAACATGTTCCCCGGTACCCGGACGACGCTCATTAAAAAAGAAGGCTTCGTGGACCGGCTGGAGGGCACCGCGCCCTCGCTGGACACGCTGCACGCGCTGTTACGCAGGCAAAAGATCCTGGACACCGCCAGGAACAGCTTTTATAGCGGCCTCAAGGGAAAAGAGGTCTCGTTCCAGCTCAACAAGCAGGCGGCGTTCATGGGCTACGTCAACTTCCTCGACCACGAGGTGGCGCTGGGCGGGATATACGTCACCGTCGAGACGGACGAGCCGGAGCTGATCATCGACTGGCTCGCGCCGCAGACCGCCGAGGGCCGGCCGATCAAGGAGATCAGCCTGTGAGCCTGGTCAGCTTTTCCGCGTACCGGATGGTCAACTACCCGTTCTCGTGGGCGCAGGGCCTGGAAGAGATGGGCTTCGAGGGCTGGGAGATCGTGAGCGAGGGGCGCCAGAAGATCACCCCCGAGTCGCTGCCCGAGATCAGGGACATCCTCAGCACGATGAGCCTGAAGATCACCGTGCATGGCCCGTTCTCCGACCTCAATCCGGCTTCGCTGATCGAGCCGATCTGGGAAGAGACGATCCGGCAGATCAAGCAGTGCGTCGAGCTGTCGTCAGACTTTTCCGACGTGGTCGTGGTCCACCCGGGCCTGCTCTCGCCGCTGGGCAGCCAGATGCCCGATAAGACGTGGGAGAGAAACGTCGAGGCGCTGCGGGTGATCTGCCGCCACGCGCAGGACTACGGCGTCCGCATCTGCCTGGAGAACATGCCGAACATGGAAAAGCTGCTCTGCCGGACGCCGGACGAGCTGTTCGGCATGGTGGACGCTGTCGGCATGGAGGGCCTCGGCACGACGTTCGACGCGGGCCACGCCAACACCACGAAGAACACGGCCGGCTACCTCAAGGAAAAGGCCCGCATCAGCCACGTGCACATCCACGATAACAAAGGCGTCAGGGACGAGCACCTCGCCCTCGGCGACGGCACGGTCGACTGGGACCGGGTGCTGGGCGGTTTAAAGGGCTTTGACGGCGTCCTCGTGATCGAGGGCCGGAATCTGGAGGAAGGAAAACGCAGTCTCAGGTTCTTGAAAGACCGGAAGTTGTAGAAGCGCGGAAAGAGAAGGACAATGGCTTCGATAAGCTAAGGATTTTCCTGCTGTCGATAGGCCACATGGTGAACGACTCTTACTCGAACGTAATACCGCCCCTGCTGCCGCTGCTCCAGGCGACCTACGGGCTCACCTACGCGCTGTCGGGCTTCATCATGACCGTGTTCACGATCACCTCCAGCGTGATCCAGCCAGTCTTCGGGTACATCGCGGACCGCCACGGGCGCCGGTGGCTGATCGCGTTCAGCGTGCTGTGGATAGCCTTCTTCATGTCGATGGTCGGCGCGGTCAGCTACCTCGGCCTCGACAACAACAGCGCCTACATCGCCATCCTCGTGATGGTCGGCCTGGCCGGGTTCGGCTCGTCCGCCTACCACCCGCAGGCCTCGGCCATGGTGCCCCGCATCAGCGGCAACCGCAAGGGCGTCGGCATGTCCGTCTTCTCGGCCGGCGGCAACCTCGGCTACGCGATCATGCCGCTGCTGGTCGTGCCAGTGGTGCAGATGTGGGGGCTGGCCGGCACCGTCGTGCTGTTCATACCCGGGCTGGTCACGGCTTTGCTCCTGCAGCGGTACGCGCCGGAGGCGCCGCAGGCGAAGGTGCGGCCGGGCCTGAAGGACCTGTGGGCGGATATCATGACGGTCATCAAGCCCCTGACCGTCGTCATCGGCATCGTGTGCTCGCGGGCCTGGCTCTTCTTCGGCCTGATCACCTTCCTGCCGCTCTACCTGGCCGCGCAGGGCGAGCCGCCGGAGACCGCGGGCACCCACCTGTTCATCATCCTGCTGTTCGGCGCCATCGGCACGCTGCTCGGCGGCTGGGCCTCGGACCGCTACGGGCGGAAGTTCGTGATCGCCGGGTCCCTGCTCCTGACCGGGCCGCTGCTGTTCCTCGCGCTGGAGACCCACGGCGTCCTCGCGTGGGCGCTGATGGCGCTGGCGGGCCTGGCGCTGCTGGCGTCGTTCTCGCCCGCGGTCCTCTTCGCCCAGGGCCTCATCCCGCGGAACCAGGGCATGGCCTCGGGCATCATCCTGGGCTTCGCCATCGGCATCGGCGGCCTGGGCGTCTCAGTCACCGGGGCCGTCGCGGACGCGTGGGGCATCGGCACCGGCACGTACTCGCTGGTCCTGCTGCCGATCGCCGGCTTCCTGCTCACGCTGCTGCTGCCGGGCCGGCTGGCGCCCGAACGCCGCTAAAAAACATTTTTATAGGTTCCCGGCCTCATATTGTAAAATCCATAGACGAGGAGATGGCTGTACGCCGGACGATAAAAATGGTAACGGGACTTTTGATAAGTTCAGGGTTTTTCTACTAGCGCTGGGCCACTTCACGGTAGACGTCTACGCGAACCTGCTCCCGCCTTTGCTGCCGCTCTTCCAGGCGATGTACAGCCTGACCTATGCGGCCACGGCCGGCCTGACCGCGCTGTTCTCCATCACGTCCACGCTGATCCAGCCGGTCTTCGGCTACATCGCTGACCGGTACGGCAAGAAATGGATAGCGGCGCTGGGCATAGCATGGGTAGCCGTCGGCATGTGCCTGATGGGCGTCGCACAGGGCTACGCGGCGCTGGTGGTCATCGTCGGCCTCGCCGGCATCGGCTCGGCCATGTTCCACCCGCAGGCCTCGGCCATGGTGCCGAAGGTGAGCGGCACCCGCAAAGGCCTCGGAGTTTCCATGTTCATGGCGGGGGGGAACATCGGCTACGCGATCATGCCATTGCTCGCGGTGCTTCTGGTCACCGCCTTCGGCTTCCCCGCGCTGATATGGCTGATCCCGCCGGGCATCCTCGTGGCGCTGCTCGTCTACTTCTACGCGCCTCGGATGGACGTCGACCGGCAGGGCACCCTGGACCTGCGAGCGCTCGCTGCCAGCTTCCGGCCCGTCGCGAGACCGCTGACAGTCCTGGTCACCATGGTCTCGCTGCGCGCATGGGTGACGATGGGCCTGATCACCTTCATCCCCCTGTACTTCTACGGGCACTTCCAGGGCTGGACGGCGTTCGGCTACGACCTCGGCCTGGTGGCGACGTCGGTCACGCTGTTCCTGTACATCATGGCCGAGGCCGTCGGCGGCATCATCGGAGGCTGGGCGGCGGACCGCTTCGGCATGAAGCCGGTGATCGTCTGGACCCTGCTGGCGGCCGCCCCCTTCGTGTACCTGGCCTTCGCGACACCGGACATCCTGGTCTGGCCGCTGATCGTCATCGGCGGAGGCCTGACCTACGCGTCCGTCGCCTCGACCACGCTGCAGGCCCAGGAGCTGCTGCCCCGCAGCCAGGGCATGGCCGGCGGCCTGGTGCTCGGCTTCGCCAACGGCGTCGGCGGGCTGCTCGTGCTCGTGAACGGCGTGATCTCCGACCACTTCGGCCTGTTCGCCGGCGTGCAGTCGCTCGTCGTCCTCCTCATCGCCGCGGGCCTGCTCGCCATGCTGCTGCCCGGCGACATGAGAATCGCCAGAGCGCCCGCACCCACAACCGGCAATTGAACAAGTCGCCAAGTGGCCAAGAGAAGAGGCCAAGACGCCACTGTAGAAACTAAGAGATGCCAAGGCACCAAGATCAATTTTTCGATTCAAGTTGCCAGAGGCCAAGTTTCTTGTTAGTACCGTATCACTTTTTTAATGCCTGGCGGCTCATCTTGGAACCTTGGCGGCTTGATCTAAAAAAGGCGCTTGGCGCCTTGGCGCCTCTTAGTTTCTACAGTGGCGTCTTGGCGACTTCTCTTGGACACTTGGCAGCTTGCTACTCGGGCTGCTGTTCGACGGGTATGGCGGGAGGCTCGTTGAGCTTGTCGGTAATGCGTTTGAGGGTCTCGGCCATGAGTACCTGCACGTCGGTGCTGGTATCCCCGGGCTCGCTGCCCTCGATGCGCTTCAGCATCTCGATGTTGCGGACGATGGTCTGCACGGCCTCGAGCATCTCTTCCAGCGTGATCAGGCCGGAGTAGTAGGCGTAGAAAAAGGTGGTGCCTGACCGGACGACCTTGCGCTTGAAGGCGGCCTGGGCCGAGGACACGTCCTGGCGCTGGTACTTCCCCTCCATGAACGGGACCAGCTCCGGCAGGTTCTCGCCTATCCAGGTCATCTGGGAGCGGCCGCGGTCCTTGAAGTCAGCGCACAGCCGGGCGATCGCCCACTCGCGGGCGGTGAGATGGGTCAGCTCTTTCAGGGCGTCGTTCACCTCGCTGTACTTCTTGCGGTCGAACTTCTGGAACCGCCAGTACTTTTCGCCGGGCTGCATGATCGAAAAAGAGACGCAACGGGTAATAAACATTCCTCTATATCAGGGATGCAAGAATAAAAATTAATGGATTACATTATGGGACGCAAAGTCATTAATAAATAGGTCGTCACATGCCTTTTTGCGAAAATTATAAATTATTTATTTATTTTGTTATCAATAAATAAAAATATAATTATTAGACTAACGATCACAGCAATGAATACAAAGCCGGGCACAGCATGTGGAGGGTATGTCATCTCATCAATTCTCTTCTGTTGGGACATAGTATAGTTGTCTCCTGCCACGACGTTGCCCCATAAGCCATTAAATCCATCGACGTTTTTTTGGCGATCATTACCATATGAATAATTATTTACATCTAGCCAGATAATCCTTTGATTTCCCGGATCTGCAACATAAATTTTATTATTATTTAACTCTATATCACGGGCATTGTAGAAATCATCAAGACCACAACCGTTCCACACACTAACCAATTTTCCATCAGAACCGAACCTAATAATCATGCCCCTATAAGTACCATTATTGTAGTCATCATAATACTCGTCGGCTAGGTAAATGGAGCCATCCGACCCAACAGCAATATCATTAATCGTATTGAAGTGGTCATCAGCTTTAAAAACATTATAAACAGTTAAAGTGCCATTGGGATAAATAACTGTAATATTTCCACTGCGATTGGCTATGTAAATCGTGCCGTTTCCGACAATCGACATTTTTATCCTGCCCGACAGGGATAGCTGGGAGATGTTACCATACAATTTTAAAAGGTTCCCATCCGGGTCCAGCATAATTATTTTTTCGCTGCCTTTGATCGGATCGCCAAGTGACGCGCCTAATTTGCTACTCGTATAATTCTGATATGTGTAGTAACTGTAAATGTACAGGTTACCCTCATCATCTGTCGCTATTGCACCTACGACATATCCAGGGTAATAACTGGTACTACTGTTACGGTATATGATTGTGCTTCTGCCATCAGAACCTGTCCGGGTTATGGTAATATTTCGAGAATCATAATATAAAAATTCGTTAAGCCAGTAAACATAGCCCTTTCCAGTTGAAGCTATCCCAATAATATCTCCACGAGGGATCATTTCATAGCCATGCGGGGAATATACGTGAATAAAATTTTCAATCGTTTCATTTCCAGAGATTAAGACATACACATTATCATAATCCAGAGCTATAGTCTCTGGATATAAGGGGCTATATGCTAATGCGCAAGGCATAAAAAATAACAGCGAGAATAAAAATAATATAGTTAATTTGGATAGCTCCTTCATTTTTACCACTATTAATATATCCAATTTCACAATAAATATTGGCCCTTTTTTATCATTCCTTTTCAATTAATAAATAAAAGTTATACCATTTAATATGGTATAACTTCGCCGTTTTCAGCGTTAACTAATATTTCGCTAAATGCTTGAGTATTATCCTCCCAATTGCCTTTAACGTCCACGACCCATATTAGTTTCTGAGTGGACTCATTGATATTAATTAATTGTAGTCTTGCGTCGATTTTTTGATTCAATATGTTTCGCGTCTGACCTTCCGCGATATTAATTGCTTTCTCTTTTTCTATCTGTGGGGTAATACCTATTTTAACCGTGCCATGGCTACCAATGTACGTTATTATCTCTCCATTATTCGGATTTATGGTAACCAGAACCGAATTAGGCGTATAGACATTATTAATTATTTCATTCCAGTAAAATACATATTCTTTTCCGGCATCTCCATGGTCGATCAAATCGCTGAAAATCAATTGCATGTCCATATTGGAGAAGCCTTTATATTTTTTAATTGCATATTTACTGGCAATATCCTTGGCATAGCTCATCTCTAGTTTAACGCTCTCCGAGCCCTGGATCGACTTATCGAATCGAGCATATTCTATTTCTCCGGTTTTCGTGTTCACATAAAAGGTACTATCGCTAGTGTTAAGTTCGAAAATGCTTTCTGCCGGAAACGCTTTACTTGTCCTAAAATTTATTTCTGCTGTTGGTAACTCGATAAATTTTCTAACATTATCCTTCGCATCGTCGACACTGATGCTGGACTTAACGTTAGTTTTTCCTGTGGTCTCAGAATACACCAATATTGATGACCCAACTATCAACAATGAAAATGTTAATATTATTAGCAGCTTTTTCATGGTTTTACCACCCCGCTCGAGCCGGGTCTATTGTCGCCCCTATCGATCCACTTATTACGTATGTGTTCGTACCACCATATCCAAATTTATTGTAGTATGTATCTGTTGCAGCCTGGGCCGCAGCGTTGTAAATTGAATATTGTTGGTCCAAATAATAGGCGAATTGCTGAGCCCAGTAATCAGATTTGGCCGCGTCGAGAACCCCCGAAAAACCGAGTGCTGTGTCTACTCCATTCATTTGTGATTGGTCTAAAAGGTTGCCCATCGTCGCATCTGAGTTGCCGCTGCCGCAGGCGACAAAGACAGCGAGCGCACAATCGTTTAACACTCCGCCTGTTAGTTGGGAGATGGCATTATCATACGGTGGGTTATGGAGCGTACCTGTAATATACCTGTAGCCAGGATTGTAAAATGCTATGTAGCCATTGCCACCATGCCCATTAAAGAACCACACATTCGCATTTTGCATTTGGCTGTAAGCCGTGGCGGCTGATACGCTGGGCTGGTAAGATGAACTATAGCCGATACTATTTAACCGACTGTTAACGTTCTGTGCGGCCGGCCTAGTATCTATGTCGAGGTACAGGGTTCCATAACTATACGCTGTATAAGCTAGCGCATTTCCAGTAAAAAACATGCACATAATGGTGCATGCAAATAATAAGCTAATCGATTTTCTCATGGCTAACGCTCCGATTCATTTTAACCTGAAAGCATATGGTAATCTTTTTTAATTATTAACCTGCCCACACATGCCTTATGATCATAGGGCAGTGCCAGTAATATGACATCGCCCAGCCCTATGCAACATTGTTGATATAGCTGGTAAAAATTGACAAGTATTTACAATTATAACTTATGGCCACACCATTGAACTGTTACTCCCCAAACGATAACATAAAAAAACTATTCTACACTTGCCATATCACTGTAAATTTCCATGGTATACTTATAAAATGTGAACATTGCGGAGTTCATCTGTTCGCCCGGATGACCTGATCGGGGACCTTGCGCTTGAACGCGGCCTGGGCCGAGGACACGTCCTGGCGCTGGTACTTGCCCTCCATGAACGGGACCAGTTCCGGCAGGTTCTCGCCTATCCAGGTCATCTGGGAGCGGCCGCGGTCCTTGAAGTCGGCGCACAGCCGGGCGATCGCCCACTCCCGGGCGGTGAGGTGGGTTAACTCCTTGAGCGCGTCGTTCACCTCGCTGTACTTCTTGCGGTCGAACTTCTGGAACCGCCAGTACTTCTCGCCGGGCTGCATGATCGAAAAAGCGTCAGCGTGCTAAATATACATTTTCCTGATCTCACCTCGCCTCCGCTTTGCCTGCTTCTGTCGTGGCCATGGCACGACGGGCAAAAAATCCGCGAATGTGACCTGCAATTTCCCGGCAATGATCTTCGAGGGCGAAGTGTCCGGTATCGAGCAGGTTGAAGTCGACGTCCTTCAGGTCTCGCCGGTAGGGATGCGCACCCTCGGCGGGGAAGATAGCGTCGTTTTTACCCCACACGATGAGCGTCGCCGGCTGGTACTCCCGGAAGTAGGCCTGCCATTGAGGATATAGCGGGGGATTGGTGCCATAGCTGTAGAACAACTCCAGCTGAATTCTGTCATTACCGGGGCGGTTCAGGAAAAATGCATCCATATTCCAGCCGTCCGGGCTTATTGCCTCCGGGTGCCTGACGCCGTTCGTATACTGCCACTTCGTCGCTTCCGGTGTCAGGAACTTTCGAAGGGCGGCCTCATTGGCGGGTGAGCGGTCCTGCCAGAATGCCTTGAGCGGGTCCCAGAATTCCCGCAGTCCCTCGTCGTAGGCATTACCATTCTGTATGATCAGCGATTCGATCTTTTCCGGGTGCTTATGTGCCAGGCGAAAACCGATAGGAGCCCCGTAGTCGAACAGATACAGGCTGAACTTCTCAAGGCCTTTTGCCTGTAAGAATTTGTCTACCACTTCGGCGAGGTGATCGAAACTGTATTCAAATTCGTCCACAGATGGCATCGCGCTGTTGCCAAAACCGGGGTAATCGGGAGCAATCAGATAGAATTGATCGGCCAGCGCCGGCATCAGGTTCCTGAACATGTGCGAGGAGGCGGGGAATCCGTGAAGGAGCACGAGGGCGGGCGAATCTTTCGAGCCTGCCTCCCGGTGGAATATGTCCAGGTCATCTACCTTCATCTTATAATACGCAACCATGATTGTATCACACTCGTGCGATTATCTTCCTTAAAAATAACAGATCGCACATTTTTATGAGCCTGGACTGAAAAATCAACATAGCTGCAGCCATCCGAGATTACTAAATAAAAGAGCATTATGTTAATGATCCCGTTAAAACGGGAAGGCATTCCGTGCCAGACAATGCGGGTAATTTAAATCATGTCACGATTACCTTGCCCTTCATGCCAGGATGTATGCCGCAGACGTAGTCGAACGTGCCTGCGTCATTGAAGGTCCTGGAATATGATTGCCCCTTACGGAAGGCTGAAGACTCGTCACTGCCGAACTTTACGGTATGCACCGTGCTGTCCTGATTGGTCCACGACACCGTATCCCCCCGGGCTATGGTAACGGTTCCCGGATCAAAAGCGAAGTTTATAATCGTTACCTGCGCGGTGCTCTGGTCTTGCGAGACCACCGGGGCAGCGTAAAGAATAATTGCCGTTATTAGCACGAGTGATCCCATTATCTTTGGCAGCCTCATATCAAATCACGCTAAAGTGATTTTACGGGAAAAAATGATAACATTTTGGGGGAATACCTGTGCCAAAAAACAATCGAAGCCCCGGAATACGTGGAAAATGTATAAGAGCTTTCGGCAGGCCGGGATCAGCATATGGTCGCCGGAGCCGTTGCTTATGACACTATCAGAGTCCCGGTCATGCTCGTATGTGCACTGCAATGGTACGGGTATATTCCCGGCTTATCGAAAGTTAACGCGAACGTGTCGCCCTTTTCCAGCGCCTTTGAGTTCATCGCCCGGTAGTAGGAGTGCTCTGGGTGCGGGTCCGTGTTAACGAAATGAGTGTCATCATCCCCGTTTTTCCACGTGACCTTCGTCCCTTTGCTCACGAGGGTATTTCGCGGGTCAAAGGCATAGTTTTTCAGGTCGATGACGACCTCTTTTTGCCCACGCAGATCCGTAAAAGCAGCCGCTTTCGAACGGTCCAGAGCGAACTGGAACGCGCCTTCGTCACAGCTCCCGTTAAGCTGGCAAGAGGTATATTTTACCATGTATACGCCGTCGGGGGCCGCCGGATCCATGTCCCGCCTTATCGCCAGCTTGTTATCGTCGATTTTCGTATCCCCGACACCATAGTCTTTGCCGTCCCTGATGATAGCAATTTTAGATCCGGTCCCCCGGTCGTAGTTGAAATCGACGACAACGTTTATGGGTACGCCTGCCAGCACCGCGCTGTGCAAGGGCGTATTATTTGTCAGCTGCGGTACCTCCTTCGGAGGGCTGAACCGGATGCCATCGGTCTGAGCGCCGACGATACTCCCTGTCACAATTAACGGCCGATATGCGCCGATAACCAGGAGAAGCAATAAGGACATTAAAATGATTGTCAGCCAGTATGCTTTTCTCATATCTATCCCCCGAAAAAATGAGGCTATTTCTGGATGGCGAACTGGTACTGTCCTATGTGGCAGGTGCCGTCGGGCCAGCAGAGTTCGTAGTTCACCGTGTACAGTCCGTTAGGCGCGTTCGGGTCGATGCGCCGGGTTACAGACAGCTTATCACTACTGAGGACTGTATCACCCATACCGTACTCTTTTCCATCTTTCGATATCGAGATGAAGTTCCCGGGTCCCATGTTGAAGTCGGCATCGATCTTTGCCTGAGAGGGCACGGAGGATAAGACTTCGCCGCTCGATGGCATGTTACTCTTCCAGTGTGCAGCCTTGATGGGCGTGGAAAACGCATAACTTGTGCCGGCCTGTGGGGCGGCGCTTATCACGCTTGACGCCAGCAGGCCTGTGCCAACGGACAACAATAGCAATAAAACCATTACTGTATGCCAGTTTATCATTTTCAAGTACAACACCGAAGTAATCTTACGACAACACTATGAAAAACGTGACCCCAATTAAGAGTCTTCATGTAGAAGCTGTATATTAATTATAACGAAAATGAAAATAAGTACGGCTTGAAATGCCCGTTTAGCTTTTATGCTACGTAATACTACTCGATCAGAGGGACCTCGACTTCCATGAAATCTTCGGCGATGACCGCGTTCTCGAAGTGCTTCTTCACATCCGCAAGCAGCGGCGCCGGGTCCTGTGAGTACCGGGAGCTGATATGCGTGAGCAGCAATTGCTTCACGCCCGCCTGTGCCGCGAGCTGTGCGACGCCGCCCGCTGTGGAGTGCAGTGTCTCCTCCGCCTTGTTGGCCATGTCGTCGGCGAAGGTGCACTCGGAGATCCACACGTCCGCGTCTTTCAGTACCGGTAAAAAGTTTTCTGACGGCACGGTATCGCCTGTGTAGACGATCGTCCGGCCGGGCCGGGGCTCGCCGACGACGTCCTCGCTCTTGATCTCCCGGCCGTTGACGACCACAGTGTCACCGCGGTGGAGCCGGGAGAAAAGGGGCCCCTCAGGGACGCCCAGCTCAAGCGCCCGCGCCTTGTTGAACCGGCCGGGCCGGGGCTTCTCGCGCAGCGCGTAGCCGAGAGTAGGAACACTATGGAAGGTGCGGAACGCCTCGATCACATAGTCCCGGGACTCGACCTTCTCCCCCGGCTCGAGGCGCTGCGCGGTCACGGGGAAGCCGAGATTCATGTACCCGAGGCTGTTCAGCAGGCGGCAGTACTCCTCGACGAACTGCGGGCTTTCAGGGCGTCGTTCACCTCGCTGTACTTCATGCGGTCGAACTTCTGGAACCGCCAGTACTTCTCGCCGGGCTGCATGATTGAAAAAGCGTCACAGTGCTAAATAAACATTCTCCTGTACGACAGCCCGCCCGTCTCGGGCGCATACACGAATGCACGGCCCTGACGGGACGCCTGCCTGGCCGGGGGCTCGCAGAAACGATTATCAGACAATTTTCTCGCCGGCGTTCGGGCCGGGAGCGCACTGGTAAACGCCGGTGATCTTCATGATCAGCAGGTGCTTCGCCTTCGCTCCGGCCATTTTGGCGGCAACCGCCTGATTCAGCCTGTCGTACTCCGGGCCGCGGGACTTTACAGTGATGTCGCCCTTGATCTGGTAACAGCCCTTGACCTCGGGGCCCTGGAGGTAGATAGCGGCCTTTGGGTTCTCCTCTACGTTCCTGATCGAGTTCTTCATAAAGATGTCCCCGATCCAGATTGTCTCGTCGTCGACGAGCAACACGAATCCGTGGGGGGACACGTTCGGCTCCCCGGCCTTCGACGCCGTGGCGACC
>MVRA01000006.1 GCA_002067315.1 Methanocella sp. PtaU1.Bin125
CGCGAAGAGGACTATGTTAAGCTCCGGGAAGCGCTGGAACGCCGCGCCTACTGGCAGGGCAAGATCACCGAGCTGATCAAGGGCCGGGAAAAAGAGCTTTACTGGGCCCTTATAGGTTAAGGCCTTATCTGATAAGGCCCTTATTTGATTTGGACTTTATCGGATAAGGACTCTATCGGATAATAGCCAGCCCTTTAACAGGGCTGCCCTTTTTATTACCTCGAAAGGTTGATAGACACCGGCTGTCCCGCCTTCACGAAGCCGTGAGCGATGAAATAGCCGTCGGCCAGCGTGGTGCGGGCGGACGTCGACAGCAGTGACGTATTGTATTCTGCACCGCGCAGCAGCTCCAGCGACGAGCCGGGGTAGCCGACCGGCCGGGCTTCTCCGTCGCACAGCTCGACGAAGATCACGTAGTCGAAATCAGGCGACTGAAGGGCCACATCCCGGCTTACCGGCAGGTTGACAGCGGCAGCTTTCGCCGGCCCCTGCACGAAGCGTTTGATCAGCAGCTCCATGGCCGTATATGAGCCCGAAGGCTTCCCGGGCAACGAAAATACGGGCTTGCCGCCGCGATACGAGGCGATGAACGGCTTGCCGGGCTTCATGCGGATACCCTTGAAGATCACGTCGCCCTCCTCGACGACGGAGGATACCTTGTCCATCCGGCCCATGGAAACGCCCCCGATGGTGATGACGAAGTCGTGGCTGGCCAGGGCGTCGTCGACGCCGGCCGCGAGCTCTTCGCCGCTGTCCCCGATCGGGGCTTTCCTGGCAGGCACGCAGCCCCAGGATTCCAGCAGGGCGCAGACCATGGGGCCGTTGGCGTCGGGGACCGTGCCGTCGCGGATCTCGTCGCCCGTCGCGATGACGGCGACCCGCGGCTTGCGATAGACGACCAGGCGCTCGACGCCGGCCACGTGGAACGCGCCGGCCATCGCCGGTGTGATCAGGTTACCCTTCGGCAGCAGTACGCCGCCGGCTTTCAGGTCGGAGCCTGCGCGTACGACGTTGGTCCACGGGCCTATCTGTACGCCGTTTAACAGGCCGTCGCTGATGACCGCGTCTTCCACCTGCAGCACGGCATTAGCCCCTTCCGGCAGGCGAGCGCCGGTGGTCACGTAGACGGCCTCGCCGTGCTTCAGTCGCCCGAAATCCCGGCCGGCCAGCGCCTCGCCGGCGATACGCAGCGGGTAACCGTCGGACGTACGCAACGCATAGCCATCCATGGTACAGAGATCGTACCCCGGCATATTTTTCAGCGCCACGACATCTGCGGCCAGCTTTCTCCCCGTCGCCTCGTCGACGGGCACGGCCTCGGCCGGCAGGGCATCGTAGAAGTCCTTCCGCATCCGGTCGACCAGCCTCAGCGCCTCGTCCAGGCATACCATTTTACGATAACCGTTGTCGGATGCCATCTGTCACTCACCCCGTATGCCTATAATCCGCTCCAGGCCAGTGTATACGGTCATTCTGGGGGGCCGGGAAAAACAGACCAGCGTCATGCCCAGGCGGCGGGCGAGCTCGATGCCCGAAGTCAGGGGCGCAGTATTGCTGGCAATGAGGGGTAATCCGGCACGGTACGCTTTCGCCACCATCCCGGCGGGCATGCGGCCGGTCGAGATCAGGAAACACTCCGACAGGTCCCGGCCGTCCATGAGAGCTTTTCCCACAGCCTTGTCTATGGAGGTGTGCCGGCCGATGTCCTCGGCATATGATACCAGCCCGCCGAGGCGGTCGCAGATGACGCTGCAATGGGCGCCGCCCGTCCGCCGCCACAGTGACGCGAGGTCGTTGATCAGGCCCATGCTTTCAAAAATCGTGGCTTTATCGATGGTCAGCGATGACCGGACCGGGCAGGAGAGGTCGGCCCATGACGACCGGACGCCGACACAGCCTGAGCTGCGTATCTCCATCCAGAGACCGGCGTCTTCCGGGGGGAGTGATGCCATCGACACCTCCACGTCCGGCCACCTGACTTCGACCCTCTTCAGTTCCGCGACCGACTTCGCGAAGCCTTCACATACGAGGTAACCGTAAGCGAACGCCTCGATGTCTGCGGGCGTTATGGTCAGGCTGGCGATGCGCCGGCCGTCGACCATGAGGTTTACTGACTCTTCCACGCATACGTCGACTTCTTTGCGGCACGCCAGGTTACGGACGATTTCCGTCACGATGCACGATTCTGTCAATCCTTCAGGCTGCTGCCATACACTACCACTCGCCTCTCCCATCGGATCCTCCTCAGCCCCATCGGGGAATATTACACGTACATATCCCGCATGATCTATTACGTCCTCGATTAAATAGTTAACTATTTTGGTTACATTTTTATGACTTTGTTACATAATATAGTTAACAACATACCGGAGTACAACGAATACTTCTGCAAAAAAGTTTTATATGCTGCCGGGACTCATCGGCCAGACAGCCTGCATCGACGACGGTTCCGGCAGGCCGGTGAGCAGGTGATCACCGTGGAAGACGGCCATCCAGCCCGGCCCGGGAACGCATACCAGCCCGATGCCCGTTTTTCGCGCTACCGCTATGGCCCTGCTGGTCGGCGGGCTGCAGCAGACGACCAGAGGCAGGCCGGCGTTAGCCGCTGCCTGGACTGTCCACGGCGTCGCTTTGCCGGTGAACAAAAGAAAACAGCTGCCCGGATCGTATCCGTTCAGCATCGCTTTTCCGATCGCTTTGCTGACAGCCCCGAACGCGTGCAGGTCCTCTGCTGACGACACTGCTCCGCCATAAGCGGTAAAAAGCACCGCGCAGTGCGTGCCACCGGTACTGCGACAAAGAGGAGAGTAGCGATTCAGGGACACGTACCGTTCGAAAAGCAGCCCTACGTCGACCCCGGGAAACTGCGCCCGGGCCGGCGACGGGCTGGCCACAGGGTCCGCTTCGACTGTAATAACGTCGCTTTTAACCTTAATCGTAATCTTCGAGGGCTTAATGCCGGACGCCGGGGCGACAAGCCCTTCGCATAGCAGATAGCCATACGCGAGGGCCTCCATGTCAACAGGGCAGGTTTCGAATGCCCCGGCCAGCGCTCCGTTCAGGTAGATGCGGATCGGGCGATCCTCGCATATGTGGACTTCCACTGGCGTGCAGATGCCGCCGGAGATTTCGGCGGCATCGCAGATGATCTCGCCCGACATGCATCCGCCTAGTTCTTCCAGGCCTTCTCCGGGTTCCCGTGGAAATAGGCTTCCCTCATCAGCATGATGGGATCGAGC
>MVRA01000007.1 GCA_002067315.1 Methanocella sp. PtaU1.Bin125
CATCAGGCAGGCGTTCTTCGTCAGGACCGCGTCGTCGGTCAGCTCGATGTAGATGTCATCGCAGGACATGCCGCATGTCGGGCAGGTGACGTCCGAGCAGATGATCTTTTCGCCATCGCTACGCAGTATATTCTTATTCTTGATCTCTTCCGATATCACGATGAATACCTCGGTCGGTTTGCACTCCGTCTGTGATTGTAAGCCGGGGCACCGGTAAGGCTATGCCGGGGGTTGCGGTCCCGGCAGTGCCCGATGATACTCGGGGCCCTACAGTTTTCTTGGGTCAATCGATTTATAAAGTTATCTGCACTGGTTAACATTTTTTTATTTATCAATCATAATGCGTAACAGTCCGGGAAAACGATTCTATAAAAAGTTGATAAACCGGCCGACGTAAAGCCATCATGCCGGCGAATCATTTATATAAAAATATGTATCCGGTTTGTTCGCGAGGGCTCACAAACTATATATCAGGACGCGTGTTAAACAGAAATGTTAAACACGAGGGTTGCGGCATGAGAGAGGACGAGAAAGACACGCTCCTGACAGGGAAGCAGATCGAGGTGCTGAAGCTGAAGCGCAAAGGCCTGTCCCAGGCGGACATCGCCCGGATGATGAAGACCACCCGGGGCAACATCAGCACCATCGAGAGCACGGCGATGAAGAACATCGAGAAGGCGCAGAAGACACTCAAGTTTTATCACGCCATCGAGGCGCCGATCTGGATGACCGTGCCGCCGGGCACCGACCTGTACGACATCCCGCCGCTCGTATTCAAGGAGGCCGACCGGAAAAAGATTAAGATTTCAGTCGACTCCGCCACGGTCATCGTCAAGCTGAAGACAGTTTCCCCGGAAAAGATCCACCGGCGCGTCACCGTCGACGAGATCGAGATATCCGTGGACAAGAACGGGAACGTCTCGATCTTTTAAGAGCCGCATGCCGGGAGCGGTGACGCCATGGAGAGGCGCCAGGACGCCGTTAAGATATAGGAGGTCTACTTTTTTTACACTCGGGCGACATCCTGGCATCCTGCAGATAATCAGGGGGCTTCGGTCGGCGCCTTATCGTAGTATGCCATCCGGCCGCAGCCGCGGCAGACCCCGTTCTCGAACGCCTCCGCCGGCGCCATCTCGCCGCAGGACGGGCAGGTGCGGGACGCCCATTTTTTCTTCCCGGAGAAGCGCACGCGCACATACTCCCACGCAAGAATGCCGCGGCCTGCGCGGAGGATCTCTTCCAGCAACGTTTCGCCGGACACGCTGCCCTTGAAGGCCGGATCGTTGGTGTACCAGAGCCATAAGGTCGGATAATCTTTAACTTTCTCCCCATCGATGAAAACCCGGACCCCTTCCGCGCGGACGCCTTCGCTGTACCGGTTGATCGTGATGGCGAAACGGCCCGTCTCCACGATCCGCAGGCGGTGGTTGCCGAGCGTCGCATGGACGATGACCTGGAGCGCGTCGGGCGCGCACTTCGGCGTCTCCGAGACGGCGTACAGCTTCTCGCCCGGCCGGGCGCCCAGCTTTTCCAGCGCGAGGTCGACCATGAAGGCGGCGATGAGCAGGCCGGCCGCAGGGAACGTGTGGAAGCTGACACACTGGCGTATGTAGTCCTGCATGGGGTCGTCCACGCCGCATTTTTCCATAAGAAGGCTAATGTCTGTCTGGCTGTATTCCTTCATCGTATTGTTGTTAAACGGCCCGGTATATAAAAATATTGATAAACATTAGCATATTGTTTAATTATTTTATTAAACGACAAAGGGATACCAGCTATAGCGGCCTCCATTAGAGGAACGCGAGGGCGGCGATCCCTGCAAGCGTGCCCGCGATGACGATCCAGTCGCCGGGCCCCGGCCGCAGCCGCGAGTAGATCGCGGGGCGGGCGGCATAGCCGTAGCCGCGGCACAGCATGGCCGACGAGATGTTCCGGGAGCGGTTGATCAGGCAGATAGTCATCGGTATAATGAGGGACATGAGCCGGTTCCGGCTGAGCAGCCCGCCTGCGTCCAGCTCCAGGCAGCGGGAGCGCTGGGCGTCCATGATGATCTTCATGTCGGCGCTCATCAGCGTGACCGCGCGCAGGGCCAGGCCCAGGGAAAATGCCACGACATAAGGCACGTGAAGTTTTCTCAGCCCCGCCACGAAGTCTTCAAACCGGGTGGTCATGATGAATAGCGTGGAAACGCCGGCCGCGGTCAGCAGGCGCAAGCCGACCCCGATGCTGTAGACGAAACCTCCGGGAGTGACGGAGGGGTGGAATATCCACCAGTCCGCGGCGAAGAGCACGGGGCCCCAGGATACCCGGGGGAACAGCGTGCTGGCCAGTACCACCAGGACCACGAAAGGCATGGCTTTCACCAGGGTGCCGTACCAGTGCCGGAACGCGCCGGTGAGCATTGCCAGCGCGACGAGCAGGCCAAAGGTCGCCGCCATCAGGGCCGTGTCCGTGAAGACGAGCGCCATGCAGGTGAAGCCGATCAGGACCAGCGTCTTCGTGCGTGGGTCCAGGCGGTGGACGAACGAGTCCCCGGGCAGGTACCGGATCCGTTCCCGGGCTTTTCCTCCGCGGCCTTTTCGGCTACGACGGACCGCGCTCACGGGATACCCTCCCGGGCGATTTCCCCTATAGTTAATATCCCGTCCAGGCCGACGGATTTTCCCAACAGGGTCGCCTGCGGCAGCTGCAGCGATGCGGCGGCGACCAGGTTTTCGTCGGTCAGCACCTGCCTCGCATCCCCGCCCTTTATGACCCTGCCCTTCGCCAGGATGATCACCCGGTCGGCGTGTGCAGCCGCGAACTCCACGTCGTGGGTAACGACCACGAGGGCGTGTCCGGCAGCCTTGAGCGTCTCGAGGATTCCGGCCAGCTTTTCCTTGAGCCCGTAGTTGAGCCCCAGCGTGGGCTCG
>MVRA01000008.1 GCA_002067315.1 Methanocella sp. PtaU1.Bin125
GAGGAAGACCGGCTGCGTCAGGGAGTAGAACATGAGCTGCAGGCCCGTGTCCTGCAACGAATACGGCAGCACCATAATGGCCGGAATTATGTACGTGATCGCCGCTACGATGATCATATAGTCGAGGCGCTGGCCCCGGAAGTGATCGATCACCGACTGGACCGCGAAGTAGACGAAGAGCATGAAGCCGAGCAATAGCGCCCCCGGCCAGACGAGCATGTAGCAGCCGAAGGCGACGCCCGCCAGCGCGGCGAAGCCCAGGGCCTTCAGCGATTCGCGGTCCCTGCTGCTGATCTTTTCCAGGCTGAGGCCGGCCCTCTTCGCCGCGTCCAGCGCGAACACGAGAAACGCCACGGTGACTGCCGAGAACAGCACCTCGGCGATGTGGTGGTCCGTAAACCCTAACACCGACCGGCCCAGGAACTGTCCGGGCAGCAGCGCCAGCGTCGCCGCCGCGGCGATGCCCGCGTTCCGGCCGAACAGCTTCTTGCCGGTGAAGTAGACGGGCAGGATGCAGAGCACCCCGAGCAGCACCGGCATGTACGCCCCCACCGTATCGACGAGCGCCGGGGACGGGCTGCCCAGGCCGACGGCGAGGGCTGCCCCGGCGATGATCAGCGTGAACAACGGCCCGAAGTGGACGGCGCTGCCGTAGGGGAAGTGGGTGAACGGGTCGAACATGATCCGCGCCGGGAAGTGCGCGATCGTATTGTGCACCAGCCGCATCTGGTACACCGCGTCGTCCTGGGCCACGTTCACGTAGCCCGCGCCCCACGAGGGAAACACGTTGTCGTAAGGCGGGACGATGCGTATCCAGGCCATGAAGGCCATCAGTAAAAGCAGGACGACGGGATAGATCCAGGCGCCGGAACGGAGATACGCTGCGAGATCAAAAGACTGTCCGGCAGGCTTCTCTACCGCAGGGGTCTCTGCCGCCTGCACAACTTTCTCGTCAGCCTGTTTGCCCGCCGGCACCTTCCCGGCACCTGCCGGCTGTTTCCTCTTCCTGCCCGATCGCGCCATACGTTCACCCGGTACAACGGACAGATGAAGAGCCTGCTATTTATATATTTTCCACTGCCTGTTCACGGTACTGAAGCGCATTTTAGTCAGGCTACGCGGTACCAGTACATGCAATAATTGTCCAGCCGGTAGGCCGCCTTGCCCCGGCCGATGAGGCTGCTCAGGTGTCCCTTCAGCATGACCACGGTCAGCCAGTAGTTGTTCAGGCTCTTGTAGAGGTTGAGCTCGTTCGAGAGCAGCGTGACGAGGCCCTCCGTCGATACCGGCTCCTTGATGAGCTTGAGGATGATCTCGTCCACCCGGTCCAGCTGCGCGATGTGGTGGTTCGTCGCCGTCTGCGCTTCCGCCCGGGTCATGACCTTGCCGGCCCCCGGCACCACGTAGTCGAAATCGAGCGCCTTCATCTTCAGCAGGGACTCCCGGCACAGGTCCGGGTCGATGCTGTAGGGCAGCTTGTACTTGGACCAGATATCGGGCGCGTAGACCGCGTCGCCCGAGTAGAACACGCCGTCCTCGGTGATGAACCCGTACTGCCCCAGCGTGTGGCCGGGCAGGGGGACGGAGCGGACGGACGAGTCGCGCCAGTCCTCGATGTAGAGATCAATTTCACAGGCGTTGCCCTGGAAGTAGGGCGTGATCATCTCGATCGGCGGCTTCGCCCAGCTGAACAGGCCGCGCACGTTGACCTCCGGCGTCCGCACCAGCAGCGCATCGTCCTTCGAGGCTATCACCTTGGCGCCGCGCTCCCGGAACTCGTGGGCGTGCCGGAAGTGGTCGTTGTGGCCGTGGGTCAAAAGTACCGTGTGGATATCGTTTCGGCCTACGTCTTTGTAGCTGACGCAGCCCGGATCGATCACGTAGCCCTTGAACAGCCCGGCGTTGCTCATGGCCGGCAGGATGTACGAGTTGCCGGCCACCTTCACTGGCTCCACCTTTTTGCAGTCTGCCATAAGCATTTCCTTTATCTACCGGTTGGCCCGATAGTATGTTTTGTTGATAGCCACTCAATAATGATAAACATTATCCGTGTCAAGGGACACGATAAGCATTATCCGCGCCGGGAGGCGAGGTCACGATCAGGAACAGGGACAACGTCGAAGCGTACGTCACGAAGGACAAATCTAGTATCAGGGAGCTGTTTCATCCCGGCAATGCCCCGGTGAACGGATTCAGCATCGCAGAGGCTGATGTGGCCGCGGGCATGGAGACCGACGCCCATGTGCACAAGACGTCGCAGGAAATATATTATGTCCTGGAAGGCGCCGGGACCATGCGGCTGGGCGGGCGCTCGTTCAGAGTGAAAACGGGCGACGCCATCCTGATACCTCCTGGCACGCCGCATAACATCAAAGCGGACGACGGGGCGTGTGTAAGGATATTATGCATCTGTTCACCTGCTTACACGCACGATGATACCGAATTGCTCAGGCAATGAGAATTGGCCTCGCTCAAATACCCGTCGCACTGGATACTCGCAGAGTACTCGCGAGATGATAAATCTATATTTTCGTGTAAATGCTGATGAAAATCAGGCCTTGTCAAGGCTATGCGCAGCGGTAAAGCGCGCCAGGCGCGCCAGGGACCGCCAAGTTCGCCACGTTTTTTACGGCAGATCTGATCCATTATCAAATAAATCTTGGCGTACCTGGCGCGCTTTACCGCTGCGCATGCATATACGAGGGTAGGCTTTCATGGAACGCAGAGACGGGCGCTGAGAGCGCAGAGATGATAAGAACGTGCGGGCACCCGTCACCTGCCGGGCTCAGGCGTGCATACGCGCGCGAGCGGCCGCGCGGCATCCGGCATACTGCCCGCCCCGACAGGGGAAGCGTAAACCATTTAAATCATCGGCGAGCCAGTCTATTATCGACGGCTATGGCCCCCCGACTGAAGAGCCTGGACCTTTTTAACGACGCATATGCGCAGCGGATAGAGCAGCTGATGCAGGAGAAACGGGAAGGCCGGAAGGTCATCGGGACCTTCTGCCTGTACGTGCCGGACGAGATCATCTTTGCGGCCGGGGCTGACCGGGTAGTCCTCTGCGGGGGCAAAAGCGACCCGATTACCCGGGCGGAAGAGTACCTGCCGCGGAGCGTTTGTCCGTTGATCAAGTCTTCCTTCGGTTCGGTGATCCAGAGTACCTGCGGGACCGGCGAGGCCTGCCCGCACTTCGGGCTGGTCGATGCCGTCGTGGCTGAGGCGACCTGCGACGGCAAGAAAAAGATGTACGAGTTGCTCGGCCAGCGCGTGCCGACGTACGTGATCGACCTGCCGCAGGTGCCCGACAGCCCGGGCGCGCTAAGGTATTTCGAGAGCGAGCTGGGACGGTTCGCGGACTACCTGGAAGGGCTGACCTGCATACGCGCCACCGACGATCGCCTGCGAGAGGAGATAAGGTCGGCCAACGAAACCCGGCGGCTGCTACAGCGGCTGTTCGACTATCGCAAGCGCGACGTCCCGCCGCTGACCGGGCTGGAGACGCTGAAGGTGATGCAGAAGCAGTACTTCCTGTCGCCCGCCGTCTTCAAAGACTATGTCCGGGCGCTGTGCGAGGAGATCGATCGGACGGAATCGCCTGCAGGCGAGCGCAGGCCCCGGATCATGATCGCCGGCTGCCCCATGCCGTCGGGCAGCACCAAGGTGCCCGAGATCATCGAAAGCCACGGCGGCGTCATCGTGGTCGAGGAAAGCTGTACCGGCACCCGGTCGTTCGAGCACCTCGTGGACGAGGAGCGCCTCGTCAGCGAGGCGCTACCGCCCATGCAGGCGATCGCCGAGCGCTACCTGAAGATACCCTGCGCCTGCATGACGCCGAACGACAGGCGGATCGAGAGCATCGTCGATCTCGCCCGTGAGTACCGGGTCGATGGCGTCGTCTACTATTCGCTGCAGGGCTGCCACGGCTACAACGTCGAAAGGTACTGCGTCCAGCAGGCACTGAAGCAGGCCGGGATATCCATGCTGGCGATCGAAACGGACTATTCGGCCTCGGACGCGGGACAGATCGGCCTCCGGGTGGAGGCGTTCCTGGAGATGATCGCATGATGACAGCTGGTATCGACTCAGGCTCCGCAGCCACCAAGGCCGTTCTGCTGAAGGGAACGGATATGTTCTTCAGGATCGTGCCGACGGGCTTCGACTTCCGGCAGGCGGCCCGGGATGCGTATAAAGCTGTGCTTGCCGAAGCCCGGGAGCAGGCAGCCGATCACGTGGCGGTCACCGGCTACGGTCGGCACGGCATCGAGTTCGCCACGAAGACGGTCACCGAGATCACCGCCCACGCCCGGGGTGTCAGCTTCATGTATCCCGGGGTGAAGGGCATCATCGACATCGGCGGCCAGGACAGCAAGGTCATCGTCGTGGATAGTGGCAAAGTGGCCGACTTCCAGATGAACGATAAGTGCGCCGCGGGCACCGGCAGGTTCCTGGAGCACACAGCCCGGGCGCTGGAGGTCGATGTGGCGGACCTGGGGCGGCTGGCGCTGGCGTCGAATAATCCTGCGAACATCAGCAGCATGTGCACGGTGTTCGCGGAGTCGGAGGTCATCTCGCTACGGGCGCAAGGCGTCGCGAAGGAGGACATCGCGGCCGGTCTTGTGGAGAGCATCGCGAGGCGGGTGGCGGCCATGGCGAAGCCCATGGGGCTCAAGGAACATGTAGCCCTGGTCGGTGGCGTTGCGAAGAACGAAGGGATAAGAAAGGCGCTTGAACGAGAGCTGGGCCGCGAGATCTATGTGCCGCCAGAGCCGCAGATCACGGCTGCGCTTGGCGCTGCACTGCTAGCGAATCGCTGATAATCCAACAAAAAGGTAACCCTTCCTCGTGAACCCCTTGTGAACATCACTGTGGCCCTTATGGTAAAATCCGCTTACGGTCCCGCTTATTTACCATCTCCAGGTATTTCTCCCGGGACATCATGAAATTTTTACAGTTTTCCATGAAGCTGTCGATAAGGGCCGCCTGCTGCCTGCTCCAGACGTCATTCGGCACCTTTTTCACCCATGCGGAATACTCGTGCACGAATTTGATGCGTTCCTCCAGGTTCTTTTTCTTATCGAACGACAATTCCATAGGCGTCACCGCTGACGTTTAATTCCCTCATGAACCGGTTCAACAAATTGACATCTAATTTGCCTTGAAAGATATCCCATAAGTATATCGCATCTTCTATGTCTTTCCCGCTTCCAAGAAATAGCTTATAGGGTATTTGAAGTTCGATAGGCGAGATATACATACTTTCTCCATTAAAGACGGCTTCCAGCCTGCGGGATAGCGCAAAGCGGTCAAAGTCGTCTTTGGCGAACTTCATCTCCATGTTCGGTATTACCGTGTCTTTTTCTGCGGCCCTGATCCCCAGTCTCTCGCAAAGCATTTCATATAGCCCGGTGGCATCTTCAGGGTTAAAAAAATCATAGCCATGCTCAACTGCAGAATTATAAAAGGATAAAAACCAGGGCGCATCCATGCGCTCCACCAGGATATCGACGTCCTCCGTGCCCCTCGCCCTGCCGAATAATATGGCTACGTAACCGCTCACTATCACGTACTTGATATTATGTTCCTCGAGGAGTCTGACGAAACCGACCACGAATTTATCTAACGCCGTGATGATTTTGCCATCAACTTCTACCCGTCCGGTCGAATAACGTAGTTCCATTGTACAATCGATATTAGTTATGTATGCATGGTATATGAAATTCCCGAAGGGATAATCAAGGGATCATCCGGGCGGGCGTACGGATTTCCATCATAAACATCCGATGTTATCGCCAGTTTCAAGAGCCCACAGCAATAGCGCTGTAAACATCGACGATGACCTGGAATGACTGGCTCCGGTATCTTCGAGCCCTGCGGCGATTAGTAGCATGTGCACGGTGTTCGCGGAGTCGGAGGTCATTTCGCTGTGGGCACAGAGCGTTTCCAGAGAAGATATCGCGGCGGGGCTGGTGGAGGGCATCGCCCGGCGCATCGCCGCCATGGCGAGGCCCATGGGATTGAAGGAGCATGTGGCGCTCGTGGGGGGCGTCGCAAAGAATCCGGCCATCTAGGCGTCGCTGGAGCGGGAGTTGGGCTGCGAGCTGTACGTGCCGCCGGAGCCGCAAATTACGGCTGCACTGAGCGCTGCATTGATTGCCGGTCACCAGTAACCAGATCGTCCGCATTTGAGTATGCAAGTTTGCTTAGTACTTCTACTGTTCCCGTTCGTCGCTCTGCTATCCTATTTCCTTATCCTCGTGTATGCGAGACTGCCGAAAAGCGCCAGATCGATCGTTGCCAGTATCGCCGTGAAGTCAAATCCGCTCGCCCGAGAGGCCACTGGTAAAGCTGTCGACGCCGGCGATGCGGATGTAATAATATCGCCATCTGCCGGAATAGTGACAATCGGCGACATAGTCGGAGTTGCCGCCGGTGTCGATGAAACGCTTCCGGGGCTGCCTTGGATGACTTTCGTGGGCGATGCTCCATACTTTATTTTATGTACGACCGTGCATAACATTTATAGAAGTGTTTGCCTGCGGAAAAATGACTGTCAATGTTCTATAGGAAGGCAGATCAGCACGGCTATAATTTTGCATCACTGTCGCCACTGGCGCATTATAAATTAGTTGAGAGCTCATGGATAACTTTTGCTAAAACCTCTTCCGCATCAGCATTCATATAGTACCGAATAAATTTCCCATCCCGTTCAAACCGTATTATTTTATCCCATAGAAGCGCGCTGACGTGCCAGTTCACAGTGCTCTTCCTCAAGTTCAAACGAACTGTCATTTCCTGATTTGTTATGCCCGGATTGTCCTTGATCATAGTTAAAAACGGCAATCTGGCTTTATTTTTAATATGAGCGAGTATCTCTATCTCTCTATCATTGCGGTCATTGGGACGATATATCCTTAAAAATTTTCCGATTTTTCTCTGTACTATCTTCCCATCTTCCTCGAGTTTCCAGATGTGATACTTTACGGTCCCCAGATTTATTTTCCGGTCCCTGGAAACCTCTCTTACCGTGCAACCCGGATTATTCTGAACATATACGAAAATGTCCTTACGATGCTTGTTTATATACAGCTCTTCCATTTTTCCGATGAAGATGGGAAGTAACTTGAGCAGACCGACTATAGCAATTATAGCTGCCGTTATATAGAATAATATCACCCATGGTGACAGTTGCCAGAATGAGACGGCAGTATCGGCGCCTGTTGTATTTGTGAGATTATTTGGGGTGGCGGCAGGCGGATGTGGCATTACATCGTATCCTCCGTCAGCCTGTGCGGATGAGATAAAAAAGGCCATCAGAAATATTAAAGTTCCAATCCATCGCTTATAATGCCGACACATAATAAAAAGGAATAAATTCAGATATAAAAGTCTTCTGTTCCAGTAACACTATATCCATAAACCTCATACGTCCATGTGCCCAGCGCTATTCCACTCGATCTATATATGTCAAGGTTTATTCTTCCATCTATACTTCCGTCAGCATTATCGTAATATGGTCCAAGCACATATCCGTCTGCGGTAAAAATTCTCAGCCTCAGGGAGTTGGAGGGATTACCCCAGTTCAAATCGACGTTTAATGTGGTAATAAACTCCGTTATCTCTTTTGTATACCATTTCGTCTGACCCTGAGTAATTGTGTCATATACCTGCAATATGCCGATATCGCCGGTATTATTCTTGGCTGGCAATACGACATATCCTCCCGTGTCTTTTTCCGGTGAAACCGCGATTGCCATCGTGCTGGCCATCTGAACGCTTACAAAAAATACTACCAATATGGCCCCTAACTTACAGAGCTTGCTTAGCATATGTTAACACCAAGTAAGCATTTATTTGGCATTATTTAGCCATTATGTACCAATCATCGAACTGAAAACCGATAGTTCGATGATGGGTACATAAACAATTTATTAAAGAAAGCATAGTATAATTTATTTGACACTAGTCATTGTGTTACATGGAACCCGACCACTCATCGCAGAGGATGTCGGGAACCATGGCCTAAATGGCAAGAAGGATAGACTGTCGTAATATTTAAATCTTTATGTTAAAAGTCTGTGCTACCTGCTTGCCTCCAAAACGGTATAGATAAATATGTAGGAGGAAATAACATAATGAAAAGACGTATATTCGCCCTAACATTAGCTGCTATGATTATCATGGTGGCCTGTGTGGGGGACGCATTAGCATATTCGTTCTCCGGTAGAGATGAAACAAGGGTAACGACACCAAATTCGGTAGCACAAGTTAGTACCGCGTACGGATATCCGTATGTGATACAGGGCACGAGTGCTACGTGGGCAAATGTCCTGAAGCACGATGATTCGGGCACATCGTATTACGTAGCTTCTATAGCATGGTATGATGGTGCAGGGGTGCCGGGGAGTTCCTCTGATGTCCGAATTTATTATGGAGAAACAACTAGCCCGAGCGGAGCTACCTCTGGTC
This sequence comes from Methanocella sp. PtaU1.Bin125, assembly GCA_002067315.1. Taxonomy (GTDB): domain Archaea; phylum Halobacteriota; class Methanocellia; order Methanocellales; family Methanocellaceae; genus Methanocella_A. Next base: position 8,470 of record MVRA01000008.1, read on the forward strand.
AGGAGAGTCTTGGATGGCAGGACATTTACAACTGGCATAACTATGACTATATGGGCTATGGCTATGGGCCATCTTACATATTTGACAACCAGTACTATGTAGGCACCTGATTGGTTAATATATAAAAACTTTATTTTTTTAACTATACAGTGGGTGATAAAATGGTCAAGAACATACTTAGGGTTGCACTAAAAGAGTTTGATAATCTAATCAGTAATAAATTTACAATTATTATAATATTTGTGTACATGATAATGTTATTAATAAGCTCTTATAATATTAGTATAATTTTAAATCTGCCCAATATATCCCACTTTCAAGGTATGACCAGTTCTGACTTTCTAAATTGTCTGGCAGTAAGTTTAATCGAGTATGGTTCTGTTATTGCCGCAGTCATTGGTTTTTGCTCGATATCTATTGAGAAAAATGGTAATACGCTCAATACGCTTGTAACTAAACCATTATACAGGGACACAATTATTAATGGAAAATTAATCGGATGCGCATTTTTCCTGATATTTATTTCCATAATAGTATCAATAATGTTTTTTTTTGCGTGGACCATATTCATGGGAAATATTGTTAATGTTTCTCTAGATTTATTCATGTTCTACCTTTTAGTTATACTGCTTGTATCATGGGTATGCCAGTTAATATTCCTCTCAGTGTCAATACTACTCTCAATTATAATAAAAGACGATATTTTTGCCATGTTCGCCGGCATATCAGTTTATTTACTGATGATGGCATATATTCCGAATGCTACTTTTGCCATGAGTTTAGGCAGCATATTCGGATATAAATGGACAGCGCTGATTGCCAGCCTTGCGCCAAATAATCTTACTTACGGTATAATCAAAAATACTGTCAATATTTCTGGTGATCTCGTAAACAACTTTTTAAGCTATTCACCGGCAGTAATTGTATTATTAATTTATTTGACAATAGCAGTCTTTCTAAGTTATATTGTGTTCATCAGGAGAGATGTATCATGAGTTCTGTTGTGATCAGAATCGCAAAAAACGAGTTTTCACGATGCATCGGAAATCCGATTGTGATAACAGCGACCGCATTTCTCTGCATCTCTACCCTGATCTTCGTGGCAGGCCAGTATGCATATGTACAAAATTCTCATGCAGAACCTGTCGATTCTAATGTCCTGTTCCTTAATAATATTACAGGTTCCGCCTATTTTATTTCAATGGCCCTCTCATTTGTATCATTGTGTATCGGTATTGTCGCCCTTGCCGGGGAGCGGTATCGCGGCTCTATGAGAGTGTTATTAACAAAACCCCTGTATCGAAGGGATATCATTTTAGGGAAATTTATTGGTATAAATTTCCTGATGTTGCTTTTGGTGATTTTTGTCATTTCTATATGTATTGCCTTTAATATTGCTGCGTTTGGTTTGCCATCAGCGTTCTCTGACGATATTCTGAGGACAGTAACGCTTACCATCCTGTTATTCATGCAATGCATGATATTTACGAGCATTGTTTTATTTTGCGGAGTGATCTTTAAAAATTTATATATGTCTCTAATTTTATCAGTTTCATTTTTCATCCTGGTATGGTTAATGAGTTGGCCATTTACCTGGGTGGATGTCCTTAAATTAATTGACCCGGTTGTATTATACCTGACTCTCATAAGAAATTATAGCAATGTTGATATTTCTTTTCTGGACTGGGTATCGGAAATATTGCCGTATGCTGTTTATATGTTTTTAGTAATATTGGTCATCTTTATTATTGATTGCTATTTCTTTACCAACGAGGAAACATGAGGCGTTTGCTATGAGCGAATTGATAAAAAAGGCTGTCCGAGTATTACTGCTCGCTGTTATATCTTACACTTTAATATGTTGTATACTGGTGTCTTGCACGTTAATGGTATACGCAGACTCCACGGCTACTACTCCCGGCATCAAGTCCATTAAGACCGGGACTTTTTCTCTTATGCTTAAAAATGATGGGACTGTGTGGGCATGGGGATATAATAATCTGGGGATGCTGGGAGATGGAACGGCAGATAATGCGAATCGCCCCGTAAAAGTTTCTATCGATGACATGAAAGAAATTTCCGCTGGCAATTATTTTGCCATGGCATTGAAAAACGACGGGACGGTATGGGTCTGGGGAAGTAACTTTAATGGCGAGCATGGGGATGGCACCACATACCCCCCGACAGAAAAGTCCTACCAGTTTTTATCAATACCTTCCTTACCCCGCCAGGTGCCAGACCTGAATGATGTTAAAAAAATAGCTGCCGGCGATAGTTGTTTTGCGATTAAAAACGACGGGACGATCTGGGCATGGGGAAAAAACACCCTCGGGGAGCTTGGAGACGGTACTTTAACGGCAAGGAGCATTCCGGTACAAGTAACGGGATTGGTAAATATCATATCAATTTCCAACAGTGCTGCCCACACATTAGCACTAGATAATAATGGAAAAGTCTGGGCATGGGGCAGTAACGCCCACGGCGAACTTGGTAATAACAGCGCAGATAAAGTGAACGACCGCGGATATAAATATGCAGCTACGCCGGTTTCTGTTCCGATCGATAACGTAGTAGCGATCGCCACAGGTCAGGGCTTTTCATTAGCCATTAAAAACGATGGGACCGTTTGGGCCTGGGGAGATAACGAATTTGGAGAATTAGGGGATGGTACCAGAACTAGTAGGGCTGATCCATCCCCAATACCTGGACTTAATAATGTAGTTAAGATTGAAGCTTCACGCCTTGTATCGATGGCACTAAAGAGTGATGGCACCCTGTGGCTGTGGGGGCTGGACGCTAATGGATTAGCCAATCAAATGGCGTTCGATGGTGCCACTTATACCAATACCTTAGACACACCGAAACAAATTAAACTGATTGATGGTGTGAAAGAGTTCGCGTTAGGGGGAGATGATGTCCTTGCCATGAAGAACGATGGTACCCTGTGGGCATGGGGAAATAATTGGTACGGACAACTCGGAATAGGTACTTTCAGTAATGAGAATATTAAGAAAGCTAAAGTGATGACTCCAATAAAAGTGCTTGTAGATTCTAACACCATTATAGAGCCCGGTCAGGATTCCAATCCACCGTATGAAACCGAAATACCAACTGCGACACCAGTTAATTCTACCGATCAATCTCCTCAAGCAGTGGGGACTCCAACACCTATTACACATGCTGATCCAAATTTAAATGGTACTGATGGTCAAACATCGCATGGCAATCCGTTCGATATTAAACTGATTTGCTTCATAGGGCTTGCTGGAATCGCTATTGTTGCTATTTACTTGTGGTACAGACGCTATAAATAGGGAAGGATTATTATGATAGAGACGTTCGAATTGACCAAGAAGTATGATGAGAAGGCAGTGGTAAACAATCTCAACATGAAGGTGGAATCAGGCGAAATTTTTGGTTTTCTCGGGCCTAATGGTGCGGGGAAGACGACAACGATGAAAATGCTGCTGGGCCTGGTGCATCCGACCTCTGGCACCGGTAAGGTTGCAGGTTTTGATATTATCAAACAGGTGCTGGACGTTCGTCGTAGTTGTGGCGTGCTGCCCGATCCTGCTGGTTTTTATGATAACCTTACTGCCCGCCAGAATTTGAAGTTTTACGGCAGCCTGTACGATCTGGATGACGATGATTTAAAAAAACGGGTGGATGCTACCCTGGACCTGGTGGGCCTTAAGGATGCTAAGGATAAGAAGATCGGCAAGTTTAGCAAGGGCATGAAGCAGCGTTTCGGGGTGGCGCAGGCGATCGTGCATGATCCGCAGGTGTTGATGTTCGATGAGCCTACGGCGGGCATTGATCCGCAGGGTGCGGAGGACTTTCGCGTATTAATGAGGCAGATGAAGGAGCGGGGCAAGACGGTTTTCCTGACGAGCCACGTGATGCCCGAGGTGGAGGCCATCTGCGATCATATCGGTATCATCGTCAACGGCGAGATGAAGATCTGCGGCAACGTGGACGAGCTGGTCGACCAGTATTCGCGGAGACAGGGCTATCAGTTGAAGCTCCGGGTGAAGGATATCGACGAGGACGTGGTCAGGAATTCGTTGAAGAGCATTGTCGGCGTCATTTCTATTGCCAGGAATGACGGTTTCTTCCTCGTCAACGCGAAGGAGGACGTATCGGAAGACGTGTCCCGGTCGATCATCAGGGAGAAGGGAGTTATTACTGAGCTCGAGAGTTATCGTCCTTCGCTGAATGAGATATTCCTGAACGTCACCCGGCCGACGGGCGGTTGCTGACATGAAATTTTTACTACGATGTTTGCCATTGTCCTTGGCTTTTTTACTATTATTTACTTGTGCCTCCGGGATGGCCCTTGCCGACTCGCCGATTAATGTGTCGGTGAGAGATGGCAGGGGTCCTCTTGGCGGTGCGATGGTCTGGGTGCAGGCCGGTGGCGCCACGTATTCCGATCGGACGGGGTCCGATGGCCTGGCTAGTTTTACGTTGCCTGAGGGCCATTACAGCTTCTCTGCTTCTAGGGATGGTTACAGGCAGGGCACTGGGTCGGGTAATGTCGGCATAGATAGCATGGTAAACATTACATTGACGAATCTTTACCTTATCAGCGGGACTGTTATTGACGCTTCGCTGGGTACGCCTTTGAAAGGGGCAGCTGTTACTGTTTCGGATAAGGCGTCGCAGGCCGTCTATACGGGTAGCACGAACGATAACGGGGTATTCAGCATACCGGTGCCAAACGGCTATTATGGCGTGGAGGCCAGGGCCGGGGGCTACGAGTCATCGTACATGGATAACAACGGTGCAGGGTATCGCGTCCTGGATAGTCCGTTGTACGTGGGCTATATGCCCGTCGCGACGGTCAGTGGCGCGGGCGGCCTGAACGGCGTCAGGCTCTCGACCGATTTTCCCGGTAAGACGGTGAAGGTGAACGAGTCTGTGTCGTTCGACGTCCGTATTACGAATAATGGGATTGTGGACCGGATGTATACGCTGGCCGTCAAGGAGGCTCCTCCGGGCTGGGACGTACAGTTGTTGTCCGGGAGCGACGTGGTGAATCGCGTGTTCGTGGAGAGCAAGGCGAGCAAGGTCATTCAGGTAAGGATGATTCCTCTGGATGCCGGGAGTCATGTCGTGACGGTCATGGCGGGCGCTGTTAATGATACCTGTCAGCTCGAGCTGTACGTGGACTCGGCGAAGGGTACGGACTACCGGATCGAGCTTGTCGTCCCGGACGATGTTACCCTGATTGCCGGGGAGAGCCGGAACGTAGAGGCTGTCGTCAGGAATAATGGCACGTCGAAGCTCTCTAATGTCTTGCTGGATATCGGCCCGGGGGACGTGCCTCAGTCGTTGACGGCGAGCGTGAGTACCCGGATGGTTGACGTGCTGGATCCCGGGGAATCGGCGCGGTTCGTGGTGCAGGTGTATGCGAAGGCGGACGCCGGAAACGGTGCAGACAAGGTATACATGCGGGCGACGAGCAGCGAGGCGAAGAGCGAGCTGGGATATGTGACTGTCAGTTATTCGACGAGTAATACGTGGCTCGGAGTGGGGATCGGCATAGCGCTAATAGCGATACTCGCTTTCGGATTCATCGTTTGGAAGTACGGCAGACGATGATCAGGTGATCCCGGATTGTCCTGCCTGTCCCTACGTAAGTCAGAGTGGCACAGGGCTTCCCGGATGGGGATATGGCCGCCGGGCTTATCGACGACATCGCCCGGCGCATTGCGGCGATGGCGCAGCCGATGGGTGATGAAGGATCATGTGTCGCTCGTCGGCGACGCGGCCCGGAACGGGATATATGAAGGTGCAGGAGTGGGAGACGGGAGTAATGTTGTTCATTCCAGAGGCGCCGCAGATCGCCGGGGCAGCCCTGATCGCTGACGAAATGTAAAAAAGCCGTTGTGCACCGGGGATGTCTGCACACTGACCCCTGCCGTCTGTCGCCTTCGGCAGACTGCCCACACTACCCGCCCGTGCGCGCGCGAGCGCTGGTCGCACGTCAGCCAACAGCCTGCCAGTAGACCTTATGACCTCGCAGCTCGTAGCGCACCCGGCCCTGGCGACTCAACATAAACAGCAGCGCCCTGACCGTTGTCTCCACCACGATGCTCATGGAAAAATCGTCCCTGATCTTCAGCGCACAGCCGGTCCCTCCCACCATTTCCTCGGTAGTCCGCTCTTCCCGGCCGAGCACCTTCATCACGGTCTTTTCCAGCATGTCGATGCCTTTCAGGTTGACTTCCGCCAGCTCCGCCGCTTCTTCGCCCGACAGCAGGCCGCAGTGGGACGGGACGACGTAGTCGGCGCCGCAGTCGCGGATGTACTCCAGCGAGCGCCTCGCGTCTTCCGGGCTGGTGTAGTAGACGATCTTCTTGGTGTCCCAGACCTTCTTCGTCACGATGGCGTCGGCCGCGGCCAGCACGTTGTCCGGGGTGAGGAAGCCGGTCTGCCACTGTGTATGGCCGGGCAGCGGCACCGCTTTCAGGGGCATGTCCAGCTCGTCGAGGGCGCCGTCCACCGGGCAGGACACGCTGGCGAAGTACCAGGGCCGCATCCCCTCCGGGGGCTCAGCCCAGCAGAAGCTGCCGTTCGTGTTGACGGCGGTGTTCTCGATCGCAGAGCGCTCGCTCCGGGGCGCGTATATGCGGGCACCGGCGGCTCGCATTTTGGACCCGTTCCAGAAATGGTCGGTGTGCATGTGCGAGACCAGGGCGTACTTTACTTTCGGCGGGCGGTCCCAGTCGACGTTCTCGTTATTGCTCGGATCAATCATGTAGTCCTGGTACAGGCATACGTTCGTGATGCCGGGGACGTAATACGTATCACCCGATATTTGAATCCGCTTCATGACACTCCCTGCGACAGCCATAGACTCCTGTAGCTTCCGGCATAAACTTATCTGCAGAGGTCGGATAGGCAATTACCTCTGAATTAGAATGAATATGACACCAGGGAGGCCAGGAGCGCCAGGATAGATGCCGCCAGGACGCCAGGCCGCCAGGACGCCAAGAATAAAAATCGATACGCTGAGCAAAAACCGAATAGAACCTGGCTTCCTGGCGTTCTATGAAATACTCGTCGGATTTGCGCGCCGGGAAGCGTCGTTTGCCGCCTTCGGCGGGCCATTCGTACTGCCCCTGGCGCGCAGCGCTGCTACGATAGACGATATGATGGGGGAGTTATCCTTTTTCATCATCTCTACCTGACCATGGCCCCGGTCATCGACCGACTCTCATGAAACGCCGACGAGCCTGCAGTACAGGCATATATGATGAAATTTCCCGTTGTCTTTCATACGAAAATTTTGACTGTACTGGCCTGAAAATCCATGTACAGAAAATTCTTGGCGCTCCTGGCGACCTGGCGTCCTGGCGGCATCTATCCTGGCGCCCTTTGCATCCCTGGCGTCAATCTTCACAAAAATTTCTGTCTATTGTCGATAACCAGGCGGGTAGCCGGGCGACGCAGATAAGGGCAGCCTGCGCTGCTAAAACGGGCAGCCTGCGCTGCTAACACAGGCAGCCTGCGCTGCGGTCACGCGCGCGTGCGCGAACGACGATAGTGTACCGCCATAGCTGCCGCTTGTTTAAAGTGAGCGCCCTGCAGGCCGGAGACGTACCCTGCGAAAGCTTCGCAAAATCCTTCCTCCGGCGTGGTCGAGTAGCCGGAAGGCTTGCCCGGCTCGAAGGAACGCTCCCATTCTGTCTGTTTTTCCCTTCCCATCCGCACGTACACAAAGTGAGCGATCTCGTGATACAGGATATATCGGACCGGGCAGTCGCAGCCGGGGTGATAGCCGGTCGAGACATCGTATCCGTAGCGCTGCCGGAGCGTGTCGCAGTCGCGGAGCCATTCGGCGTTGATCAGGACCACCGGGACAGGGAGGAATCGCAGCCAGTGGTTGAGGCACATGGCGTAAGCGTGAAGCTGTCCGCCGGTCAATTTGTCGTCCAGCCAGTGGACGGCTTTCGGCAGCGGAATGCTGGCGACGATGGCCCGGCCCGTCAGTGAAGGATACTCGTTCGATAGACGTTCATACGCAGCTATGGCCAGTTCCCGTCCCGCCTTCGAGATGCCGGGAAGAAAAAGCATGAAAAACAGGATAGAAGAGAAGAGGCTTACGAAGAGGCCTTCGCGGCTCCCTTCTCGCCCTTCTTCTTCTGGTCTTCCTCGATCCACTCCAGCCGGCCGAGCGCCACCTGCCGCATGGTCAGGCCGATCTTGCTCTCCCTCGGGTCGTGCTCGTTCAGGCTGACCGCCACGACGCGGGCCCGGACCTTGTCGCCCTCGTTGAGAGACCGGTTGCTGTCGCGGCTTACGAGCCGGGCGTTCTTCTCGTCGTAGGTCATGAACTCGTCCGCGATCTGGCTGACGTGCACGAGGCAGTCGACCGGGCCCACGGCTACGAAAGCGCCGAAATTGACGATTTCTACGATCGTCCCTTCCACGATCTCCTGCAGCTCGGGCTTGTACGCGATCGCATCGAAGGAGACCTCGTAGTAGACGGCACCGTCACCCACGAGGATGTGGCCCTCGCCGATCTCTACGACATCTGTGACGGCTACGATAGAGCCCAGCGTCTTGTCAATCCGGCCCTCGAGCTTCTCGCGCAGCGTCTCCGCGATCACTTTCTCAAGGTCCTCTTCCAGCCTCTGCGGCGGTATCCTGATGATATCTACAAGCCTCACTTTTCTATACATACAATATCCATCCAGTCAGCGATTAAGTCGATCTGATGATCGATCTATCTGATGAGTGTCATTCATATCGGGTGACGTCGTCTGACATCGTTTGATGTCAGCGTCACTCGTTTTCGAATGATGTCAGTATCATTCTTTTCGAGTGACGTTAATGTCACTCGTTTTCGAATGATGCCTGTATCATTCGACTGCCAGCGTCTGCCGGCCGCGCATGAAGATCGTCTTCACGCCCTCTTTCTTCAGCCGTTTCCGGAGTGCCGCGTCGTTGGTGAACACGGGCATCCCCGTCGTTTTTGCCAGCGCGGCGAGCACGTCGTCGGCGCTTCCCGGCGCCTCCGCGACCTCGCACCGCTTCGCCAGCTCCAGGGCCACGGCCAGCGCCGCCCTGTCGGCTCCTTTCACTTTGCTTTTCAGCGATTCCAGCTCGTCGCGCACCGCGGACGGGATCACGCATTGGTCGTAGCCCAGCGCGCGCAGCTCCTCGAACACGTCGATGCCGTGCTGCGCCGGGACCATGAGCCCGTTGGTGTCGATGAGGACGCGCAAGCGTTACTCCTTCAGGACTCCTATGCCGATGAGACGCCACCGGGCGCCCACGCGGCGGCTGATGGCGATGTGCGAGCCTACCTCGGCGCACACCGGCCGCTTGAGCCGGACTTCCGCCTCGTTCGTGCGGGCGGACGAGACCACGCCGATCGTCGTCGACGTGCCCACACTGAGCATCAGCGGCTCGCTGGTGGCGATGGGCTTCACGGCCATCTGGTCTTCCGATACGCCGACCACGCGCTCGAGCAGCTGGGTCTTCATGACGAACTTGTGCCACACCGGGGGCAGCGTGCCGGGCTTGCCGGCGACCTGGCCCGCCATGGCGTCGCTCTTCGTCATGGCCGGGTCCAGCTTCGTGCCCACGGCCAGCAGGCCGCCGGGCGTCGCGACGTCGACGGAGTCGCCGCCGTAAACGAGGCGGGTGATCTGGGTGTTAATCGGCAGCCAGCTGGTCTTGCCCTCGTACTCGACCTTCCGGCCGGGCCGGATCTCGATCTCGTCCTTGACCGTGAGCTTGCCCCGGGAAATCGTGCCTCCGAGGACGCCGCCGTTCAGCTTCGCCGGGAGCGTGCCCGGGCGGTTGACGTCGAAGGACCGGGCCACGAACATGAGGGGCGGTTTCTCGAGGTCATGCTTCGGCGTCGGGATGGTCTCCTCGATGGTCTTGATCAGCACATCGATGTTGACCTTCTGCTGCGCAGACACGGGGACGATCGGGGCGTTCTCCGCGACCGTGCCTTTCACGAAGGCCTTGATCTGGTTATAGTGCTTGATCGCCTCCTCGCGGGAGACGATGTCGATCTTGTTCTGTGCGATGACGACGTTCTTGATGCCGATAATGTCCAGCGCCATGAGGTGTTCTTTCGTCTGGGGCTGGGGACAGGACTCGTTGGCCGCGATGACGAGCACCGCGCCGTCCATGATCGCCGCGCCCGACAGCATCGTGGCCATCAGTGTCTCGTGCCCCGGCGAGTCGACGAAGGAGACCGTTCTCAGTTCCTCGATGTCCTTGCCGCAGGCGGGACATTTGGGCACGGAGCAATAGCACTCCGGCTCGTTACAGTTTTTACATTTATAAAAAGTACAGTCGGCATAGCCG
>MVRA01000009.1 GCA_002067315.1 Methanocella sp. PtaU1.Bin125
CAGGTGAGACCGCATGCCCCAAGCCAGCGCCGGCCGGCACATCCGGAACGAGGGGTACGTCAGCGCTGACGACGGGGTGCGCCTGTACTACAGGGGCTGGCGGCCGGCGGCGGCCGATGTCAGCTCAGTGGTACTGTTTATCCACGGCATCGGCCTGCACGGGGATGCGCCGCCCTACGGGGCCCGGGTCGTCAATCCCGGCCTGCTGGGCCGGGGCACCGCGTTCTATGCGGCCGACCTCCGGGGGCACGGCCAGTCCGGCGGACGTCTCGAAGGCATTTCAGGGGACGTGCTGATCGGCGACCTGAAATGCCAGGTCAGCCACCTGCAGGCGGTACACGGCAGCGTGCCGCTCTACCTGTACGGCCATAACTTCGGCGGCCTTCTTTCGCTCGGCTATGCGGCGGCTCACGGTCGGGACGTACGCGGCGTCATCGTATCCGAGTACTCGCGGCTGATCAAGAACAGCGCCCGGCAAATCGTCGGGCAGGGCGCGACCGCCTCAGTGCTGGACCGGATCGTCGGCAGGCTGCGCCCGCAGTCGCGGAGCTTCCGGTTCCTGGCTCCGGCCGAGTACCGGCAGCTCTGCAGCAAATATCACATACCCGTAGACGGGGATATACTCCGTTCGCTGGAAAAGTCGGACTGTCCGGGGAGCCGGATGGAATACGGGAAGGAGTTTTTCACGGCCTGCGGCGCGGGGGACGAGTTCAGGATCGCCGGAAAGGTCAGGTCGCCGGTGCTCATGATGTTCGCCCGGAACGACCCGTTCTTCGACATCCGCGGCGCGTACGACGTCCTCACCCGGATCAGCTCGCTGGATAAAATGCTGATTCAGGTGGACGTTGCCGGGCATTACGGCATCATCGAGTCCAGCCAGGACCACGTTGACCGGTGGATCACCTCGAGGCTGCCTCGAAACGCGTGATATACGACGTTGGCCGGCACAGGCCAGCCGGCAGACCCGTAGAAAAGTATATCTATTTTGTCGCATATGAGTAATAATCAGGAATTCTCATGGACATCTGCGTAACAGCGACATCGGACAGCCTCGAGGCCATGGTCGACCAGCGCTTCGGGCGTTGCAAGTATTTTCTTTTTGTCGACCCGGCGACGATGGGCTTTCGGGCCGTGCCTAACACGGCCACCGACGCGTCAGGCGGCGCCGGCATCAAGGCGGCGACGCTGGTGCTCAGGCACACCCCCGCGGCAATCATCACGGGGCTGATCGGGGGCAATGCCCTGAAAGTGCTGGACTCGGCCCGCGTCAGGGCGTATTCCTGCAAGAGCGTGAGCGTCAGGGAAGCGATCGGTATGTATTGTGCGGGCAGTCTGGAAAGCATCGACGCCCCGAACAACGAATGAGACGGAGGTAATACGAATGCCAGGAAAAGACGGAACAGGTCCGGAAGGGAGAGGCCCGCGCGGCAGGCGCATGGGCCCGTGCCGGAACGCGGCCCCGGCGACGACGGGGATAGTTGAGGAACAGCAGGCGGAACAGCAGGCCGAAAACAGGGAGACCGTTGTGCCCGGCGAGCCCGGGCAGGCGACGGCGCCCGTTGCCTTTGGCGCGGGGCGGGGCGGCAGGCCACGCGGCTGCGGCATGGGCTACTGCGGCGGCAGGCAGCGCCGATAATGGACTCGAGAGGTGAGGCACCCGTGACACGCATCGCGATCGCCAGCGGCAAAGGCGGCACGGGCAAATCCACGGTCGCCTGTAACATGGCGTTATCGCTGGCCGGCCAGGGCCATAAAGTGGCGCTGGCCGACTGCGACGTGGAGGAGCCGAACCTCCACCTCTTCCTCCCGGGCGGCGAGGAAAGCCGTGAAGACGTAACGGTACAGGTGCCCGTCATCGACCGGGCACGGTGCACTTACTGCGGCAAGTGCGCAGATTTCTGCGCTTTCAACGCCATATCGGTCTTCATGGGAAATGCGATAATTTTCCCGGGTTTATGCCATTCGTGCGGCGGGTGTACGCTCGTCTGCCCGGAGGACGCGATCAAGGAAGTGGCCAGGAAAGTGGGAGTCGTCGTCCGCGCCCGCCCGGCACCGGGCGTGGAGCTGATCACGGGCATCCTCGACGAAGGCGAGCACTCTTCCGTGCCGGTCATCAACGCGGTGAAGCGCAGGCTGACGGAAGATGGTATATCCATCGTCGACTCTGCGCCGGGAACTTCGTGCAACATGGTCTCGACCGTACGGGGCTGCGACTATTGCATCCTCGTGACCGAGCCCACGCCGTTCGGGCTTCACGACCTGTCGCTGGCAGTGGACACATTGAAGCAGATGGGTATCAGTTGCGGCGTCGTCATCAACAAGTCGACGGACGACGACCGGATCATCGAGAATTACTGTGCCTCCGGCGGGATAAGCATACTGGGAAAAATACCTTATGACGAACGGATCGCCCGGATATACAGCGAAGGTATCCCCGTAGTGACCGGTATGCCGGACATGGTGCCGGCCATTACGGCCATTTATGAGAAGGCGGCAGGCGAGGTGAAAACGCAATGACCATACAGTTGACTGTTATCAGCGGAAAGGGAGGGACTGGAAAGACCACGGTAACCGCGTCTCTCGCGACTATGTTCGCGAGCCCGGTCATTGCCGACTGTGACGTGGACGCCTCCAACCTGCACCTCCTCCTGAAGCCGGAGATTAAAGAGAAGAAGCCTTACTTCGGCCACAAATGCTACGCGGTGGACCCGGATGCGTGCGTTGGCTGCGGCGCCTGCGAGACCCATTGCCGGTTCGAGGCGATCCGGATTAGCGATAAGGCGATCATAGACCCCGTCGCATGCGAGGCTTGCGGGGTCTGCAAAGAGATCTGCCCGGCGGAAGCCGTAATGGCGAAGGAAAGCCCCTGCGGGGAGGTATACCTCGCCGAGACCGGTTTCGGCCCCATGGTCTACGCCCGCCTCGATCCGGG
>MVRA01000010.1 GCA_002067315.1 Methanocella sp. PtaU1.Bin125
CTCGTCACGCTGGCCGGGCCGGCGGTGAGCCTGATGTTCGCGATCATCTTCCTGCCGTTCGCCCTGATCGGCGGCGTGGCCGGCCAGATCGCGGTCGCCGGCTTCAGCAAGAACCTGATGACGGGCATCTACAACCTGATGCCCTTCGGCCCGATGGACGGCAAAGTCATTTACGATTGGAGCCGGCTCTTCTGGATGATGCTGATGTTCATGCCGCTGGCGCTGTTCTTCATCCTGATGACGCTGTTCTTCACATAAACCATATCTGCGGCCGGATTTTCCCGTCATTCCGATCCCGATCGCAGCCAGTGCCACGCCCGGGGCCAGAGTCAAAAAGCCCGGCACGGCTGCCGGCTCTCCTGCCGCCGGCCGGTCCGACACGCCGGTCGCCGTCACCTCCCCGGGGGCAATATACGCCTCGACCACGGTGAACAGCCCGGAAGCGGACGGGCTGGTCTTGCCCCGGTCATTCAGCTGATAATAGATGTTTAAGGGAGCTATGCCCTCGAGCCAGTTCTCGTTGGCCGCCATGACCCACCGGTAGTGAGCCGGGCTGCTGGCGTTGCACGGCTTGAAGGCATCGGGCCTGATCATGTCGCCCTCGAGCCGGTCATAGGCACGCGTGACCCCCGGCTCATCGATCTCGGCGAACGCGAATGACTCTCGATCGGGCGTCATGTACAGTTCGACGACAAACGGCTCGCCCGGGTGCAGCACGACGCCGGTGACGGTCGCTTCCTGCCCGTTAAAGTACGCCTTGATGCTCTTCCCCCCGGCTTCTCCCGGTACCAGCGTGAGGAGCCCAATCAGGATGACCGCCACATACAGCGCTTTCAGCATGATGCCTCCTGCGGCTCGTCGAATCCGGCGCTCTTCTCGTCCCAGCCGCCGGCCTTATCGCCGACGCCCTGCATCCCGGCGGGCACAAGGATGAACGTCGAGGTCTTAGCCATAAACTTGAGCGGCTCATTATTGCCGAGGAAACGGCCTTCTTCGTCGGCGACCGCCTGGTGTCTTCTGGTATAGGCGATGGCCGCGCCGCCGAAGACCGGGTCGGGGACCGGCTCGACGTCTGCGTCATAGGCCGTAAAGACCGGTATGACCCCCTGTACCTCGATATACCAGACGTTAATCGTCGCCCACCACCCGTAGGGGGGCAGCAGCGGCAGGCCCGAGGGGATCTTCCCCATGGCTTTCTCCAGGGCGGCGTCGGCGCCTTTTCGGGCGATCTCCTGGCCGGCCGCCCGGGTGAAGTCCCTGACGGTCCCCAGGATCTGATCCTTTACCCGGGCGGTGACCTGCGTAATTGCCTTATCTTCCGCATCGGCGATCTTTTCCTCCACCCGCCGGGCGAAGTACTCCGTGTATTCGTCCACGTAACCTTCGGCGTACTCCCCGGCTTTTTTCTTGATCGCCCCCTCGCTGTCGCCGATGATCTCGCCGGCGATCTCCCGGACAAGCGTCCCGTTGCTCAGGTCGCTGACGATGATCCCCGGATCGTTGCCGCGCCGCTCCCAGGCCCGTTCGACGGCGCGGTCGATCGACGACGGCGGCACGGCTCCTCCGACGGACGGGTCTTCTCCGAGCGCGACGGTAATCTCCCGTTTCAGCTCTTCCTTAATCCCGGAAGACACCTCCCCGGCCACCCGGCGGCTCTCGGCACTGATCGTGTCGTTCGCGAGACGGTCTGCGCTTTTCGCCATCGCGTCGACGCTCTCCAGCAGCGGCCGGGCCAGCTGATCGGCTACCGCGTCGGTCCACTGGATATCGGCCCCTGGCGAGAAGAGGCAGATGTTCCGCAGCCGCAGCGTCCTGACCGTATATCCCGTCTCTTCGTCGGTATGCAGGCCGGTGTCGAGGTACGACGGGCTCTGGTCGACGGCCATCGTCACTTCTTCCGTCCACGGGTACCCGCAGGCGAACTCGGCGCTGCTGTTCAACGTCATGGCCAGGCCGAACGGGATATAGAAACGATTGCCCAGATAGCTCTTTGCGTTCGCTACATTGTCTGTGAGGCTGGAAGCGTTCTGGCCGGTACCTTCCATCCGCCTGTCGATCGTCTCGTTGATCCGGTCGCTGCAGTTCCCCGCGGCGTCGGCCAGCTGCCTCCGGATATCCTCGAGGAACGCCTCCCTGATCCTGAAAATGGCTTTGGAGCCGCACGATTTATACGCGGGGCGGCCGCCGCTGTCCCGTCCGCTGAAGTAGCTCACCCGGTCCAGGTAGCCTTCGTACCGGCTGCAGTACATGGCGTTAAGCTCTTTATAAGCGGCCTGCGCCATGGCCGCCGGGGCGCCTCCGCAGCTACCCGGATCGACATCGACGACGATATCTTTCTTAATCGTCTTGCGCAGGTCATTCAGCTCATAGTCCGCCTCTATCTCGGCCCAGGCAGGATGCCGGTTGCCGGGCCCGCAGACGAACTCCCTGGTCTTATCGCCGAATGCTGCCGGTACAGCGGCCAGCCAACCATCCCTGTTTGCCAGGATATCCGCAAGCGCCCGGTCAAAGTAACCGGTGCCGCCATATTGATCAAACGAGTCCTCATAGCACCGGACCACGTTGACGAGGTTATCGTCTCTGAAGGCTTTATGCCCGAAGCTCAGGTCTCTCTCATAGTCAAACGCAGAGTACGGGAAAGACACGTCGTTGCTGCTGCCGGCTAGCAGGGGGTCCCCCATTTCCGCGGAAGCAGCCTTATATTTCCCGGCCCCGAAGTACCTTAGCACGGAATATTCAGGTATCACATAAGTGACGGTCACCCGGTCTGCGTAACCATCGCCGTCGCTGTTATCCCGGCAGACCCGGAACGTCCTCGTCAGCAGCCGCCACTCCCCGCCCGCCGGCGGGACGGGCTCTGTATGGGCATTCTCTTCGACGGTGCAGGTCTCGTTGACCCGGGGACAGCAGTCCCGGTCTCTCCGGATATCGACGTACATCCTGACGGTATAGGCGCCCTCCAGCGTGCACTGCGCGTATCCCCCGAAGCTCACGTTATCGTAGGCCCGCTCTACGATCTCCTCGACGTTGAACGAGTATCGCTGAGGTGACACGGTATCGTTCCGGGGCAGCCCCTTTCTGCTATTGTTGGACAGGTCATAGCGGTTGACCTCCGACGGGCTTACCGTGTTGTCGTAGCACTGGTATGCGAGCGCAGCAAGGCCCAGCGGGTCGACCGAGTTGTACTCGAACCCCTGCTCCATCAGCACCGCCCCGTTGGCGATCAGCTCGAGCTGCGCGTTGTCCACGATGTTCAGCGGCATGCCGATAGCATACTGCGTATAGCCCCGGGCCCATGTGTATGCGAAGGAGGCGGCGGTGAGGTCGAGGAACATCGGAGTCCCGTTCAGCCTGCGCCCGTACTCCTCGGTCATCGCGGCCAGCAGGGGGTAACGCGAAGCGATCAGGCTCCTGACCACCCTGTCCCCGCTATAGGAATCGTTGGTGCCGTCCCTGGTAACAGTAATATGCACGGGGACCTCGATCGAGTAGTAAGCGGGATAAATATTTTCGCAGCCGGCGACCGGATGGTCGAAGATGCGATAAAGGGTCATCCTGTCGGGTATGACGGAAACCGACCGGTAGTCGCCGATCAGGGACGCGCGTACGCAATAGTCCCCGCAGACAAACGTGCCGTTATAGTTAGCTTCCAGGTACTTCGACAGCTGACGGTATGTCAGGCTTTTCAGCCTTTCCTTTTCCACTTCCTCCCGGCTTCCCTTGAAACGGCCTGTCTCACTTACGTTGATCACGGGCGTCCTCCCGATCTCGGCTTCGGCGGCAAGGCCGGCATAGTTCAGGGCGCCCGATATGTCAGAAATGGCCAGCGTCAGCGCTTGGTTAAAGTCCCTGTCCCGGTCGTCGGCGATCCCCCGGGATATCCCCGCGGACTCCATGCCCATGAGATATACGGTGATGATCGTCGATATGATTACCAGCAGCACGCCGACGGCGGCGAAAGGCACCCGGGCGTCGTCGTATTCAGGCATAAGGCTCCACCCAGACGCTTAACGCGGCCACCGCGCGCGAAGGCGTATACCTCGAATGCAGCCAGGCGAGGATCGTGCTGCGCGCGCCGCCGGCATCCATGCTGCCTTCGATTATGTCGTCCGCTATCGCATCCGACAGGCGATCGATCGCGTCCGCGTTACCGGCGATCGCCAGGTCCGCTACCAGGTCCCGCCCGTTATTATCTATAAAGACGAGGGCCTGGCTGTTCAACGTCTCATTGTTCGAGAACCGCTTCAGGGCCTGGACCGGGTCCAGCCGACTGCCGTATAGATAAGAGCCAAGCGTGTTTGCCCAGATTTCGTCCACGATCAGGCCGGTAGTGTTTTTCAGGCATCCCCGGGTAACCTGCCTGATGTTCTGCCTGAGGCGGAGGCTGTCCGCGTCAGCATTGTACTCGCTCACGACCTGGCCGAGGTATTGAAGGTCACAGGCGTTCGCGTTCGCCAGGACGGCCATGGTAATATTTGTCGTGTAAGGCATGGTGACCGTCGTGCTCGACGATAAGGCGCCGGCCGGATGGGGCCGGCCCGCCTTTACCTCTCCGCCGAACGGGACTCCTGCCAGCGGCGACCAGCGGAGCGTGAACTCGTACCCGTACCTCCGGTCCAGCTTTGACCGGATGGACCGGTCGATCAGCTCTGATGCGGCCCGGTCGTACTCCACGGTGACCGGGTTCAGGCGTATGGCGCCCGGCCCGGCCAGGAACTGGCAGGCGGCGTCCCCGGCCGCGATGTCCATGACGGTCCGGTGCCGGCTGCCCCTGCCCAGCAGCGCTTTCGTGACGTCCCTGTACAGGATGTCGCTGGTGGCGTTGATGCCGCCGGCGCCGGCAACCGCGTCGGCGACGTCGCCGAGGACCCGGTACTCGAAGAAGTCCACCCTTTCCGACTCCAGCGAGACGAGCGTCGAGGCGGAAAGCTCCCGCAGGCCCCGGTCGGACAACGACCGCTCTGCGGCGTGGCCGGTGATCGCCGGGCTCATGATAGCGGCGCTGACTGCTACCAGGGCCAGGAAGAGGACGGCGTCTATGATCGTCGAATAGGCCTCGTCGCTCAACCCGATCCCCCCGACGCGGTGACGGTCAGCGTCCCCGGAACGCAGAGGGCGTCGTTCAGCTTGATGGCGACTGGCAGCCTGTAACTTGCTGACCTGGTCCCGTCACCGTGCCTTCCTCCTGACCAGGCGAAAATGCCGCCCTCGATCCCGGCGGCGACCTGTTCGCCGGGGCAGCCATAGCCCTGGAAGACGTCGGTGCGGACGGACAGGTTATCCAGCTTCTGCGCTTCCAGCACCCAGGACATGCCGGAGCAGGCGACCGACGTGTCGGCAGCTATTGCGACTGCCATCGTGCGCAGGTCGTCTTTTCGGTCAGCATAATATGTCTTCGCTTCGTATGACGAATAGGCTGATAAGACCATATATGAAAAAAGCAGCACGCCGATGGCCACCAGCCCCAGCGCAGGCAGGTCTGTGTACGGCTCCGTCACGGCCCGGTCATCATTGAGAAACAAAGACATAGGGCTCAATCTCCGTCAAAAGGCTGGTGTCGTTAAAAAAATGCAGGAAACGCTTCTCGATCTTCAGCGGCTCCGGCGACCTGATATCGAGCGGCGTGCAGGCCATTTCCAGGCGGGCTTGTTTCATGAAGGTGGCCACTGCGCCGCCCGCCGTCCGGTTCAGCGGCACCGCCGCCGTCCCCGGGCTGCCGAACGTCCGGTTGAAGTACTCGTGCATTCCGGCCGTATCGCTCCATAGTACCTGTCCCTCGCTACGATAGGAGCCGGGGTATACTCTGACGGGCAGCGCCCGGGCAAACTCCTGGCCGTTTTCGTCGCTGGCTATGACATAATCGGAAGTGATCCTTATCTTAATCCCGCCTGCCAGATATGTCTTATTATAGCAGCAAGGGACTGAAGAGATGGCAGCAGTACCGATATCCCCGCAAATTTCAGACGCGATTGATTGCAGGGATATCGCTTCGTTTGCCGGGGCAGTCGATCTGAACAGCGTGAAGACTATTATCGTCAGCGCGGCAGCCGCTATAGCGATACCTGTTCCAGACAGCAGGCTTTCCATGGACCCTCTGCGATCCATCAGTCTGCCTCCGGCCCGATAAGGGCCATCATCCGGCCATCCACCGGCCGGATACTGATGTGTATAACGTACCTGCCCGGGTACAACGTCAGCGGGCTCCCGCGCGCAGGTCCGGGGCCGTCAGCGCCCAGGGGAGCTATGGTGAAATACGTCTCGTTCCTTCCGTCGTTATACTGGATGGTGTACATGCCTGTGCAGTGTGTCGTCCCTCCGTTTCCCGGAGCCGTCCCGAACACGATCATCCGCACGTTTCCCGGGACCGTGAGGCCGGTAAGTATGCGGTCGCTGTTAACGACACAGCCATCTGCGTACTCGGCTGCGGCCACGGCGGCGATTCTCGCCCCGCAGGCTCTTGCCACGGCCGTCGAGGACTGATCGATCAGTCCTGTCACGCACGTGGCAGCGAGGGTCACGGCCATGGTAGCCGCCACCATTACGCCTGCCAGCTTCATTAGCAGAAAATCCGCGCCAGCATCATTCCGAAGCATACTTTTTTACATTTAACGGTAAATTACTTATAGTTTGCGACTTAATTGCGTAATAGAGAAAACATGTCACAATATAAAGAATCCGTTGATTCGGACACAACCGGAAGAGTAATGTATCTCGAGCAAAGGACGAAAGGCCTGGAGGGGCGGATATCGGCCATCGAGAACCGGCTGTCCGGCAGTGCCGGTGACAGGTTTTTTCCGGAAGCTACGACGGAGCTCGATGCAGAATTCATCCCTGCTGCCGGCTATATCCATTATGGTCGTACGTCCTGTGAAAGCGGTAATGATTATGAAGAGGCGGCGCAACCGCACCGACCGGATTCCCGGGACGCTGGCAGACAGATCCTGACGATACGCCGCCTGGACGCGACCGGCCTGTTTGCAGGCGGCTTGCTCATCGGCGTGGGGCTGCTGCTTTACGCCGGGAACGTCGATATC
>MVRA01000011.1 GCA_002067315.1 Methanocella sp. PtaU1.Bin125
AACTTTTTTATAACCTCCATCCATTACCACTTGGTATCCGGAGGCACAGCTTGTCTGACGATTCTCATAGATGCGTTGCCGATCTGCTTTTCCATGGCCATAAGCCCGATGATCCGCCTGCCGCCTTTGCTCCCTGCCACGCGCCCGCAGTGATGCCCGGCCCGGAAGGCGACGAGGTCCACGTCTGGCAGGCCTGCGGAAGCCGGCCGCCGGATAGCGCGGGGATCGCTGCGATACTCGACGATCGCGAGATGGAGCGGTACCGCCGGTTTCACCGGCCGGAGGACGCAGGACGCTATGGCTTCGCGCACGTCACCCTGCGCAATGTGCTGGCATCGTACCTCGGAACCGACCCCGGGGCTCTCGCTTTCGGGCATGGCCCGTATGGCAAGCCACGGATGAGCATCATCATGGGCACGGACCTCCGCTTCAATATGGCCCATTCCGGTGACATCGTCCTCATCGCCATAGCCCGGGGCCGGGAGGTGGGCGTCGACGTCGAAAGGGTCGACGCGAGCTATCCGTTCATGGACACGGCCCGCTCGTATTTTTCGGAGAAGGAGTACGCCCTCCTGCTGGCGGCCCCGGCTGATCAGCGCCCGGAAACGTTCTTCACGCTCTGGACGCGCAAAGAAGCCTGCATCAAAGCCGCCGGCAAAGGGCTGCACATGCCCCTGTCGGCCGTCGACCTGTCGGGCCAGGGTCTTAACAGCGACAGGCAGGAGGTCGTCGTCGACGGCGCCCGGTACACTGTCGCCGGCCTGAAGCCCTTGCCGGAGTACCTTGGAGCCGTCGCAGTCGAAGGGCCCCTGTCCGCGGTCCGGCTGCGCGTATGGCCGGGGACGCGATAGGGCCGTGCCAGGTAATCCACGTCGAAGCTGGCGACCGCGCCATTTCCGCCCTTGCCGGTTTAGCCGCCTTCTGCCTGCTGTGATCGCGGGCCAGTAAAGTTATTGTATCAAAAGGTC
This sequence comes from Methanocella sp. PtaU1.Bin125, assembly GCA_002067315.1. GTDB lineage: Archaea > Halobacteriota > Methanocellia > Methanocellales > Methanocellaceae > Methanocella_A. The sequence goes on from MVRA01000011.1 coordinate 969, forward strand.
GCTACCTGATCAGGGAAAACGGGGTGTGGAGCCATTTCTGCAGACGATATCATCGCGAGAAAACTGATCATACAGCTGGCGCCGACCGGCATGATGCCGCGAAAGGCGGATACGCCACACGTGCCTCTCACGCCGGAAGAGATCGCGGAGGATTGCCATAAGGCGTATAAGCTGGGCGCGTCGGTCGTCCACGTCCACGCGCGGGACGAGCGGGGGGAGCCGACCTACCGGAAAGAGGTCTATGCCCGTATCTTTTCACTCATCCGGGAGCGGTGCCCGGACATGATCATCTGCGCTTCCACCAGCGGCCGGACCGACCGCGACCCGGGCCACCGGACCGAGGTGCTGGCGCTGAGGCCGGACATGGCATCGCTCACTTTAGGCTGTGTCAACTTCCCCGGGCAGCCGGCGATCAACACGCCCGACGAGGTCGCGACGCTGGCCCGGGCGATGGACCTCCATGGCGTTAAGCCCGAGCTGGAGATTTTCGAGCCCGGGTTCGTGGGCACGGCAAAGCACATGCTCACCCTGGGCCAGCTGCGCGCGCCGCTTCACTTCAACCTGCTGCTGGGCTCCCGGGGAAGCATACCGGCGGGCATGCGCGATCTGGTTTACCTGACGGACTCGCTGCCGCCCGGTTCCACCTGGACGGCGGCCGGCATCGGGAGGCACCAGGCCGGCGTCAACGCGGCGGCCATCCTCATGGGCGGGCACGTGAGGGTGGGGCTGGAAGACGCCCTGCACTACGACCCGCAGCGCCGCGTCCTGGCCACGAACGAGCAGCTCGTCCGGCGCATCGTCGCGATCGCGGGCGAGCTGGGCCGCGAGATAGCCTCGCCGGCGGAAGCGCGCGAGATGCTGGGCCTGGGCAGAAGCCACAGCTGACGGTATCGCCATGCTCGAATCGATCTGCGGGATCCTGAACGCGTGCCGGGGCAGAGACGCCATCGCTATCGAAGCCCCTGGCAAGCGCCCTCTCACCTATGGACGCCTTTGCGATCAGGCGGAATACGTGCGTGATCAGCTACACGACATGGGCTACCGCCGGGGCGATCGTTTTGCCATCGTGCTGCCGAACGGCCCGGAGATGGCCGTCGCGTTCCTGGCCGTCGGGTCCGGCTTTTGCTGCGCGCCGCTCAACCCCGCCTACCGCGCGGAAGAGCTCGGGTTTTACCTGCCCGACCTGCGGGCGGATGCCGTCGTCGTCCCGGCCGGCGACCCGGGGCCAGCTGCAGCGACAGCAGCGTCGCTGGGCATACCGATCCTCACCCTGTCCCCGGCGGGCGATGAAGCGGGCCTGTTCACCCTCGCGGGCGGCCGGGGAAAAGGCGGGGCCGACAGGGCGTGTGCCGGACCCGAAGACGTCGCGCTGCTGCTGCATACCTCGGGCACCACGTCCCGGCCCAAGCTCGTGCCGCTGCACCAGTCGAGCGTCATCGCGTCGGCCCGACAGATCGCGGCGTCGCTGGCGCTCGCCGGCGCTGACAAATGCCTGAACGTCATGCCGCTGTTCCACGTCCACGGGCTGATCGGCGCCCTGCTCGCCACGATCGTGTCCGGGGGCAGCGTCGTCTGCGCGCCCGGGTATCAGGCCGCAGACTTCCCCGGGTGGCTCCGGGACTGCGGGCCGACCTGGTACACGGCGGTGCCCGCGATCCACCAGAAGGTCCTGGAGCAGGCGAAACACGCCCCCGCGGGGCCGCTGCGCCTCCGGTTCATCCGGTCATCTTCGGCCGCGATGCCGGCCGTCGTCCGGCAGGGGCTGGAGCAGGCGTTCGGCGTGCCGGTGATCGAGGCCTACGGGATGACGGAGGCGTCCCACCAGATCGCGACCAACCCCCTGCCGCCGCTGCCGCGAAAGCCGGGCTCCGTGGGCACGGGCACCGGCCTGGAGATCGCCATCATGGGCGACCGCGGGGACTTCCTGCCCCCGGGGGCGCAGGGCGAGATCGTCCTCCGGGGGCCCCGGCTCCGGGGGTACGAGAACAATCCGGCCGCCAACGAGAAGGCCTTCGTCCGCGGCTGGTTCCGGACCGGGGACCTGGGACACATGGACCCGGACGGATATCTCTTCATCGACGCGCGCCTCAAGGAGGTCATCAACCGGGGCGGTGAAAAGATATCGCCCGCAGAGGTAGAGGACGCCCTGCTATCTCACCCGTCCGTCCGGGAAGCTGCGGCCTTCGCAGTCCCTGACGCTTTGCTCGGCGAGAGCGCGGGGGCAGCCGTGGTGCTCCGGGACGGGGCCGCCGTCGATGCGGGCGAGCTGAAGAGACATGTTGCCGCCCGCCTCGCCTACTTTAAAGTCCCGGTAAAGCTCTGGTTCCTCGACGCCATCCCCAGGGGCCCGACGGGTAAGGTGCAGCGGGTCGGCATGTACGAAAGGCTCAACGCGATCGCCGTGCCGGAACCGGGGACCCCGGCTCGTGGATACGAGCCCCCCGCCACCCCGACGGAGGCGGCGCTGGCACAGATCTGGGCCGGGCTGCTGAACCGGGAGCGGATCGGCCGGCGGGACAGCTTTCTCGACCTGGGCGGCGACTCGCTGCTGGCCACGATGGCGATTTCGCGCATCAGCGAAGCGTTAGGCGTAAAGGTGCCAATCGCGCAGGCGATGGACTGCGAAAACATCGCGGAGCTGGGCGAAGCGGTCGACCGCCTCGTCCGCGATCGAAAGCCGCCCCTGTAGCCGGCTTACCGGCACAGCCGGACGGCGATAACGTTTTGTATGATTGCGGGACTAATAGCTTAACAGTCTGGCTGGCATATGAACCGGCTCCGTCTCTGCCACTGATTTTATCGCAGAGGACGCAGGCCGAGGGGGGTGTGCGTGGAACAACCGCCGACAACAGTGTCCGGGGCAATCAATACCGCGGGAAATCCGGGCGATATCGCCATTATGGCGCCGGGGAAGGAGCCGATGTCCTATGAAAAGCTCCGGCTCCAGGTCCGTACTACGGTCGACGCTTTACATGCGATGGGCTACGGCCACGGGGACCGGATAGCGGTCAGCCTGCCGAACGGCCCCGAGATGGCCGTCGCCTTCCTGGCGGTGGCATCCGCTTTTACCTGCGTGCCGCTAAACCCGGGTTGCCGGGAACAGGAGGTCACAGCCTGCCTCGCCGGGGCTAAGGCCGACGCGATCATCTTACCTTCCGGGGCCGTTGCCGCTTCCCCCGGCGTGCCGGTCATCACCCTTTCTCCGGCGGGCGGCGAGGCGGGCGGCTTCACGATTGCGGGCGAGGCCAGGGCAGGCAACATCGACCGGGCTCCCGCCGCGCCTGACGACATCGGAATGCTACTATATACGTCGGGCACCACCGCCCGGCCCAAGCTGGTGCCCCTGACGCAGTCGGGCATGGTCGGCGCCGCGCTCAACATGGCGGTGCCGCTGGCGCTGACCCGGGAGGACCGGTGCCTGAACGTCTCGCCTCTGTATTACGTGGGCGGCCTGCTGGGGTCGCTGCTGGGCACGATCGCCACCGGGGGCAGCGTCGTCTGCGCGCCCGGGTTCCAGCCGGAGCGGTTCTTCGAATGGCTCCGGGCGTACCGCCCCACCTGGTACACGTCCGTGCCGGCGATACACCAGCATGTCCTGCAGCTTGCCACGGAGCGGCCTGACGAGGCCCGGATGTCCGGCCTCCGGCTCATCCGCACCTCGGCAGCCGCGATGCCGCAGGCCGTGAGGGAGGGGCTGGAGCAGGCGTTCGGCGTGCCGGTGATCGAGGCCTACGGGATGACGGAGGCGCCCCACCAGATCGCGACCAACCCCCTGCCGCCGCTTCCCCGCAAGCCGGGCTCCGTTGGGCGGGGGGTGGGTGTGGAGATCGCCGTCGTGGACGGGTGCGGCCAGATCATGCGCCCGGGCGGCCGGGGCGAGGTCGTGATCCGGGGCCCGGGGGTCACGCGCGGCTACGAGAACGACCCGGCGGCTAACGCAACGGCCTTTTACGACGGCTGGTTCCACACCGGCGACCTGGGGCACCTGGACGGGGACGGCTACCTGTTCCTCGACGGCCGCATCAAGGAAACAATCAACCGGGGCGGCGACAAGATCTCCCCGGCCGAGATCGAGGAAGCCCTGCTGTCCCACCCGGCCGTGGCCGAGGCCGCCGCTTTCGCGGTGCCCGACCCGGTGCTGGGCGAGAACGTCGGGGCCGCGGTCGTCCTGCATGCCGGGACGGACGTTACCCCGGAAACGCTAAGGAAGCACGTCGCCGGCCGGCTTGCCTACTTTAAGGTGCCCGCGCGCGTATGGGCGGTCGCCGGCATCCCCCGGGGGCCTACTGGGAAGGTCCAGCGGATCGGCCTGTACGACCGGCTGGGCCATTCCATGGAAACGCCCGGTGCGCCAGACTGCGAGCCCGTACCCTGCGCCACGCCCACTGAGCAAGCGCTGGCGGAGATATGGGCCCGGGTACTGGGCCGGGATCATATCGGCAGGCTGGACAGCTTCATCGATCTCGGCGGCGACTCGCTGCAGGCCACGATGGTGCTGTCGAGGGTCCGGGAATCCTTCGGGGTCGCAGTGCCAATCGCCCGAATGATGGACTGTGACGATCTGGCGGCGCTTGCCAGGCTGGTCGACGACCTGAAGGCAGGGAGGGACGATGGCCGCCATCGCTGATCCCCGGGCGCCGGGCGACGCCCCGCCTCCCCGGCGGGCCTCGTTCGCCCAGGAGCGCATGTGGTTCCTGGAGTCGCTCGATCCAGGCAGCGCCATCTACAACCAGCTGAACGCGTTCCGCGTCAGGGGCTCTTTAGACGTCCGGCTGCTGGAGCGCAGCCTGGGCGCGGTCATAGCCAGGCACGAGTCGTTACGGACTAACCTGTACATCGCAGAAGGCCAGATATACCAGCGCGTCCTGCCCCCGGCAGCGCTAAGCTTCCGGCTCGTCGATCTCCGGCCGGCCGGCACGACAGACGATGCCCTGCGCCTGCTGGTCGAAGCGGCCCGGAAGCCGTTCGACCTGGCCGCCGGACCCCTGATACGGCCTTACCTGATCGCGACGGGGACGGACGAGTTCATACTGGGGCTGATCACTCACCACAGCATTATCGACGGCTGGTCGACCCGGCTCCTCATCGGGGAACTGGCCGCCGCCTATGACGATCTCGGCCACGGCCGGGCGCCGGGCAGCTCCCTGCCGGCGCCGGCAATCCAGTACGCCGACTATGCCGATCGGCAGCGGAAACGGTTCGATGCCGGAGACTATGACCGGCAGCTCGGGCACTGGCTGAAGGTGCTGGCCGGCGACCTCCCGGTCCTCGCCCTGCCCGCCGATCGCCGGCGGTCTGCCTCGCAGCCATACGAGGGCAGAACGGTCACGACCTCGCTCCCGCCGGAGCTTACGGCCGCGCTGAAAGCCCTCGGGCGGAAGGAGAAGGCAACTCTTTTCATGACGCTGCTGGCCGCCTATGGCGTGCTCCTGTACCGGTATACCGGCCAGGACGACATCGTGATCGGCTGCCCGGTCGCGGGCCGTAACGAGCTGGATACCGAGGGCGTGATCGGCCTGTTCGTGAACACGCTGCCGATGCGCGTTAAAATTACCCCGTCGGACTCGTTCCTGGCGCTGCTCAGGCAGGCGAAGGCCACCGCACTCGCCGGGTACGACAACCAGGACCTCCCGTTCGAGAAGCTCGTGGAACGGCTCGCCGTGCCCCGGTCGATGGACCGGTCGCCGGTGTTCCAGACCTTATTCCAGCTGCGGAATTTCCCCGGCCGTGTGGCCTCTCTGGCCGGGTGTCCGGTGGAGCGGGTCGACTTCGACGAGGTGGTCGCGAAGACCGACATGACCCTGGAGATCACCGAGACGGACGAAGGCCTCGTCTGCCGCTTCGAGTACCCGGTGGCCCTCTTCGACCGGGAGACGGTCGCCCGGATGGCGGGATGCTGGCGCACGCTGCTGAAAGACATCATCGCCAACCCGTCGAAGGAGATATCGCGGCTCCGTCTCCTGGCGGACGAGGAATGGCAGGGCCTGATGGAGAAAGGCAGCGGCCCCCGCAGCGATTATCCGCATGACGCCACGGTGGACGGGATTTTCGAGGCCCGCGCCCGGGAGTCCCCGGACAGCACCGCGATCGTCGACGGCCGGGAGCGCATCAGCTATCGCGAGCTGGACGATAGCGCAAACCGGCTGGCCGGAAAGCTCCGGGGCATGGGGGTCACGGCCGGGACGCCGGTCGCCCTGCTCATGGAGCGCTCTGCCGCGATGGTTACCGCGATGCTGGCCGTCCTGAAGGCCGGCGGCGCCTACGTCCCGCTCGATACCGGCGACACCGACAGCCGCATCGCGGGCATCCTGGCCGACGCCGGGGTCAGGGTCGTGCTGGCCGGACCCGGGCTGGCCGGACGGGCGAAGGGGTGGGCGCCGGACATCGTCAGCGTCGACGGCGCCCTCCGGGACGAACGTCTGGCGGACGGCCGGGCTGTCGAAAGCGGCAACGGCCCGGAAAGCCTGGCCTATATCATGTTCACCTCCGGCTCGACCGGGGCGCCGAAGGGCGTCTGCATCCCCCACCGGGGCATCCTGCGCCTCGTGATCAACACAGACTACGTCACTATAAGGCCTGGCGATGTCACTTCCCACCTGTCCAGCCCTGCCTTCGACGCGGCCACGTTCGAGGTCTGGGGCGCCCTGCTCAACGGCGCGACCCTGGCCATCCTCGACCGGGACACCGCCCTGTCGCCGGCCAGGCTCGAGGCAAATATCGCCGAACGTCACATCGATGTGCTTTTCCTGCCGACGCCGCTCTTTCACGCGATGGTGGCGGAGTCTCCCGGGTGCCTCCGCCGCGTCCGCGACCTGCTCGTCGGCGGCGACGTGCTCGACCCCGGGAAGGCGAGGGCGGTCCTGGAGAATGGCCTGCGCGGGAGGCTGCTTAACGTCTATGGCCCGACGGAGAACACGACGTTCAGTACATGGTATCACGTGAAAGCAGTGACCGACACAGGCGAGCCCATACCGATCGGGCGGCCGATAGCCAGCGACTATCTGTACATCCTTGACGCCGGGCAACAGCCAGTGCCCGTCGGGGTCATCGGCGAGATCTATCTCGGGGGCGACGGCGTGGCCGCCGGATACCTCCGGCGGCCTGAGCTGAACGCCGCGAAGCTCCTGCCCGACCCGTTCCGGCCGGGCCGGACTATATACAGGACCGGCGACCTCGCAAGGTTCCTCCCCGATGGCAACGTCCGGTTCATCGGGCGCAGCGACGGCCAGGCCAAGATACACGGCTACCGGGTCGAGACGGGCGAGGTGGCCCTGGCCCTCGAGTCCCATCCGGCCGTGCGTACGGCGATCGTCACCGTCTTCAACGACCCCGGGGGCTTTAAGTCGCTGGCCGCATACCTGCTGAAGGCGGCGGACGCCCCCGCGTCGATCGGCGACGTTCGCCGTTACCTGGCCGGCAGGCTCCCGGCGTACATGGTCCCGGCGAGCATGATGTGGATTGATGCGATACCCCTGACATCAAGGGGTAAAGTCGATCGCGGCTCACTGCCGGACCCCGTTACCGGCCTGGCCCCGGATAAGCTGCCGGGCGAGCCCCGGGGCGACGACGACCCCGTCCTGTCGCAGATGGCCGCGATCTGGGCGGAGGTACTGGGCGCCGGGCACGTCGGGCCGGACGACGACTTCTTCGACCTGGGCGGCCACTCGCTACTCGCCATCCGGCTGATGGACCGCATCGGGGCATCCTTCGGGGTAAAGCTGCCCATCAGCGATATTTTCAGGTCGCCCACGCCCCGGCAGATGCTCGCGTCCATGGGCAACGCCGGCACAGGCCGGCCAGAGCCGGTGCTGGTCCCCATGAAGCCCGGAGGGACCCGGCTACCCCTGTATTGCATCCACGGCGTGCCCGGGACCTTGTTCGAGCTGGACGCCCTGGCGCGGGCGTTCGGAAAGGACCGGCCGGTATACGGGATCCAGTCGCCGGGCCTGGACGGCGTCTCCCCGCAGCCGGACAGCGTGGAAGCGATGGCGTCGCTCTACGCCGGCGTCATCCGCGGCTTCCAGCCCCGCGGCCCCTATCATCTCCTCGCCTTTTGCGCCGGCGGGCCGATCGCCTACGAGCTGGCCCGCCGGCTGGAAGAGGCCGGCGAAACGGCCGGCTTCCTGGGGATCATCGACGGCGTGGCGCCGGCCCGGCACATGACCGGACTTTTCGCGTCCTGTTACCGCTACCTGTGGGACAACTGGGGCGGCGCCCTGCGCCATATGTCCTGCTTTATGCGCGACAGCCCGGGCGGCAGGATGGGCCGTCTCCTGCGCACGCCGGGATTCCTGCTCGGGAAACTGATGCGGCTGCCGGGCAGCCTGCTCGCCGGAAACAGGCCCCGCTCCCCGATGACTGCCTGTGTCTACCCCGACTGGCTCGCCGGCCTCACCGGCAACCAGCGCGCCGTGGCGACGAGGAATTATGACGCCATCGCGCGGTACGTCCCCCTGGCCAGCCGCGTCAGGGCCGATCTCTTCGTATCGGCAGGCATGGCGCGGAGCTACGGGCCGCTGGGAAAGCTCATGGTCGTCTCCGGGTGGAAAAAGCTGGCGAAGGGCGGCGTACGCTACCACGCCCTGGCCGGCGATCACAAGACGGTGATGGGCGATGAAAACCCGGGACGAATCGTCGCCATCGTGGAGCAGTGCATTGAACGGCGGGCCCGGGAGCCGTGACGGACGCGTCATAAGCGGACGTTCCTGCCGAATGGCCTGCCTGGCAATTCCGGGCGGCAGGGGTGCCGCATAAACTATTAAGCGATATAGCATCATCTAATAATAGTCCTACTATGAGCCCCTCTAAAAAGAAACATGGCAAGCAGAAGGCCTCCCGGCAGAAGCCAGTGACGGCCCCGCCGCAGGAGGCCGCTACCCCGTCCGTCGCAGCCGCCGCGCCCGCGGCCCGTACGGTGACCGCAGCGGACAGGCCGTCCGAAAGCACGGCGCCTGCTCGCGCTCCTTTCCTCAGGGCCCCGGCCGCGCCGGTGCTGGTCCTGCTCGGCATCCTGGCCGTCGCTCTCGCCATCCGGCTGTTGCCGCTCCTCTACTGCATCAAGGACGGCCACATCCTGCTCTACGATCAGGACTCATACTATCACCTGCGCCGGATCACCTCCATCGTCGAGAACTTTCCGGCGGTCAATATCTACGATTCCTATGTCAACTATCCCGACGGCTATTTCATCGGCTGGCCGCCGCTCTACGACTTCACCGCGGCCCTGGCATCTCTCGTCCTCGGGCTCGGGAACCCGGGAACGCTCGTCACCGAAGTGGCCGCTTCCGCGGTCAACGTGACGATCGGGCTGCTGGGCATCGCGGCCGCCTTCTTCCTGGCCCGGGATGTCTTCGGGGAAAAGGCCGCGCTGGCCGGGGCCTTTGTCATGGCCATCCTGCCGGCCACCGCCTTCATGACCGGGTTCGCCTACGTCGGCCATCACTCGCTGGAGATGCTGGTCTCCCTGACCATGTACCTGCTGTTCCTCCGCGGCGTGACCCGGGGCAAGGCGCAGGGGCTCACGTTTTCAAGCATCAGATCCGGGAAGGGGCCGGTCGTCTATGCGGCGCTGGCCGGCGTCGCCACGGCCGCCGCCATCCTCTCCTGGGACGGCGCGCCCTTCTTCATCGGCACGATCATCGCCTTCGCGTTCCTCCAGTACGCGCTGGACGCCCGCCGGGGCGAGGGCTCTGAATACCTGACCGTTGCGGGCATCGTCGCCGCCGTCACGGCCCTGGCGTTCATACTGCCCTTCGTCGTTACCAGCTATTATGGCCAGCGTTTCGAGATCATCGCCCTCTACATGTCCTGGTTCCACGTGATCATGCTCGTCGGTTTCGGAGCCTTCTTCGCCTTCATGGGCGCTGTCGTAGCCGCCGCGAAAAAGACGAAGGCCCCGTGGCCCGCCGTTCCGATTGCCGCGATCGTCACAGGAGCGATCGCGCTGGCGGCGACGAGCGTATTGCTGCCGCAGCTCTTCGATAACCTCGTGGCCGGCCTGACCTTCCTGAGCGGCGGGTCGACGGTGCTGTCCTCCATATCCGAGGTTTCGCCGCTGCTGTACGTGAACGGACAGTTCTCACTGGCCGCGGTCTGGACCTACTTCGGGACGGCGCTGCTGATCGCCGTCGTCGGCCTGGTGGCGTATCTGTTCGCGCTCCGGAAGACCCCTGTCGGGCCTGCCGTGGTCTTCTTCCTGACGTGGACGGCCATCGTCGCCGTCATGAACCTGATGCAGCAGCGGTTCGTGTACCTGCTCGGCATCAACGTCGCACTGCTCGCCGGCTACGGCATCTGGTACGCCGCCCGGCAGGCCGGGCTCGACCGGCCCGCCGGCGCCGTCGACGGGAAACGCGGGAAGCGAACGGGGGCCGGCAGCCGGCCGCGCCTGACTACCGGCCTGGCCGTCGCCGCGATCGCTTCCGTCGTGCTGCTGCTCCAGCCCCTGGCCTATGCCTGTATCATCAACACCACGCCGCTGACGGTGACCGGCAACTGGGACGACGCGGCCGCCTGGATAAAAGAGAACACGCCGGCCACGTCGTACACTTACTCGGCAGACATCGGGACCATGCCCGAGTACGGCGTGATGACCTGGTGGGACTACGGCAACTACATCCTGTACCGGGGCGAGCGGCCCGCCGTCTCTAACAATTTCCAGACCGGCATCGATGCTTCGGCGAACTTCTTCCTGGCTTCTAGCGAGCCGTTGGCCGACCGGATCATGGACGCCTGTAAGGCGAAGTACGTCGCGGTCGACTACCTGATGGGCTCGGCCAGCATCGGCATCCCGGGCGTGTTCGACAGCATGGCGACGCTCGCCGGCGAGAACGCGTCCTCGTACTTCATGACCTTCCGCCGGCTGGACCCGGCATCGGGCGGGACGGCCCTGTTCGTGGACGGGAATAACAAATACTACGGCAGTATGTACTCGCGCCTGTACAACGACCGCGGCCTGGGCGGCCAGGACCCGCTGGGCAACGTCACCAGCGGCCTCCGGCACTACCGCATGGTGTACGCGAACGAGGGCGCCGACCCGGTCGTCGTCTTCGAGAAGGTCCCGGGCGCCGTCATTACGGGCAACGCCCCCCCGGGCAGCCGCGTCACGCTCACGCTGAACGTCTCCTGGGGCGATGGCAGCCGGGACTACTGCAGCTACGCGACGGCCGATCAGGACGGCGCTTACCGCTTCACGGTGCCCTACGCGACCGGCGCTGCCGCAGGCCCGGTCACGACCGGGGCACACTACGTCGTCTCGGCGGGCGGTGCGAAGACTGACGTCAGCGTTACCGAGGACGCGGTGCAAAAGGGCACGACGATCGCCGCAGGAGGCCTGCAATGAGGACCATGGGATCGATCGTGGCCGTTTTACTTGTCATCGTGCTGGTAGCGGCGCCTGTGCTCGCGGATGACTGGCCTGTCGCCCGGAAGGACGCCGCACACACGTCGTACGCCGACTCGGCATTGCGCCCGCCGCTGGCACCCGACTGGTCCACCGACGCCGGCGGCAGCATCGTCGCATCGCCCGTCATCGCGGACGGCGTCCTGTACTTCGCCAACGACACTGGCGCCACGCTGGTCGCCGTGAACCTGACGGCTCAGTCTCTCCAGTTCAAGCAGGCCGCGGGCGGTACGATCGAATCGACACCAGCGGTCACGGGCGACGCCGTCGTCTTCGGCGCTTACGACGGCAACGTGTACAGCCTCCGCAAGACGGATGGCTCCGTACGGTGGAAGACCTACCTCGGGTCTGGCATCTTCTCGTCGCCGCTGGTCTACGAGGGCCGCATCTACATCGGCACCGATACCGGCGACTTCTACGCGCTGGACGAGGCCACCGGCCGCGTTGACTGGAAGCTCCCGGACAACGCTACACAGGGCTCGCCGGCCGGAGACGGCGGCCGGGTGTTCATCGGCATGCTGGACGGCAACGCGTACGCGCTCGACGCCGCGACCGGGGCGGTCGCCTGGGCATTTGATACGAACGACAGCGTGCACGCCTCGCCAGCGATCTACAACGGCATGGTATACATCGTGTCCCGGTCCGGTACGCTGTTCGCGCTGGACGAAAACACCGGCAGGCCCGTGTGGACGGCCGACCTCGGCTACAAGACCGACGCGACCCCGGCCATCGACCCGGCCAGGGGCACGTTATACGTCGGCACGTTCGGAGGTTACGTGTATGCCGTGAACGCGAGCGCCGGGGACGTCCGGTGGGTCTCGCAGTACTACGGCCCCATTTACGCCACGGCTGCCATTGCCGGCGACACGGTCTACGGCTGCACGCAGCCCGGGAAGCTGTTCGCGCTGGATGCGGCCGGCGGCGCAAGACTCTGGACATACGACCTGGGCGGGGAGACCTGGGCGTCGCCGGCCGTCGCCGGCGGCCGGCTGGTCATCGGCACGATGGAAGGTAAACTGTTCGTCTTCAGGGAATCATCCGGGCCGACGCCTGAGCCTGCGGCCACGCCTGTACCGGGTCAGCCCGCGCCCGCTCCCTTCCCGGGCCTGGCCCTCTGCGCGGCCGCCCTGGCCGCAGGGGCCGCCATATGCCTGCGGCGGCGGTGAGCGGCATGCAGCAGGTTTCGCAGGTGACGCTCAATCCGCCGGTCCCCGGAGGGCCGGGGCCTAAGATCGTCGTGGTCATCCCCACGATGAACGAGCCGGCGATCGGCGACGTGGTCCGCGAGACCCGGCAGGCCCTGGCGGGCCGGGACTTCGAGATCGTCATCGTGGACAAGTCGGCCGACGATACCCCCGAGCGGGCCTCCATGGCCGGCGCCCGGGTGATCGCCCAGCAGGGCACCGGCTACGGCGCCGCCTACATCGAGGGCTTCCGGAGCCTTCCCCCCGACGCCGGGATCGTGGTGATGATCGACGGCGACAACACCTACGACCCCCACGACATCCCGGCCCTGCTCGCCCCGGTCGTCGACGGTAAAGCCGACATCGTGCTGGGCAACCGTTTCGCCCGCATGGACCGGGACGCCATGACCCTGCGGAACCGGCTGGGCAACCGGGTGATCACCGGCGCGATCAACTTATTGTTTGGCCTGCGGCTCAAGGATACGCAGACCGGCCTCCGGGCGCTGCGGGCCCGGGCGCTGCGGGGCATGGAGTTCGAGTCCGACGGGATGCCGTTCGCCAGCGAGATGATCATCAGCGCCCGCAACCAGGGGCTGACCGTGGTCGAGGTGCCGGCGAGCTACCGGGTGCGGGTCGGGCAGGCGAAGATGAAGGCGTACCGGGACGGGTCGCTCATCATCGGCCTGATCATCCTGATGGCCCAGCGCCACAACCCGCTGGCGATCATGCTGCCCGTCGGGGGGCTCCTGATGCTGGGCGGCCTTGCTCTCTGGGCCTTCGTGTTCTACGAGTGGCTGAGCACCGGGATCATCAACCGGCTGGCCTCCGTGGCCGGGGGGACGCTGCTGTTACTGACCGGGCTGCAGGTGATCATCTTCGGCGTCCTGGCCGGCATACTGGTGACGTTACATGTCAGGCGCTGAGGGCTGCAGACCATGAGGATCGTATTTGTCACCGACGTCGTCTACCCCTATGTCCGGGGCGGCGCAGAAAAGAGGATTTACGAGATGTCCCGCCGGCTGGCGGCGGCAGGCCACGAGGTGCACGTCTACAGCGTCCGGTGGTGGGACGGCCCGGCGGTAATGGCCCGGGACGGCATCACCTACCACGGCGTCTGCCGCCCGCGGGCGCTGTACGTGAACGGCCGCCGCTCTATCGTGGAAGCGGTGTGGTTCGCCGTATGCCTGACCGGGCCACTGCTGCGCGAGCGGTTCGACGTCATCGACTGCAACGAGCACCCGTACTTTTCGCTGTTCACCTGCAAGATCGCCCGGCTCCTCCGGGGCGGCCGGCTGTTCGCCACCTGGCACGAGGTCTGGGGCCGGTACTGGCACGAGTACATGGGCATCGCCGGCGCGGCGGGGCGGGCTGTCGAGTGGCTGGCGGCGCGGATGCCGGACCG
>MVRA01000012.1 GCA_002067315.1 Methanocella sp. PtaU1.Bin125
CATCAGGCAGGCGTTCTTCGTCAGGACCGCGTCGTCGGTCAGCTCGATGTAGATGTCATCGCAGGACATGCCGCACGTCGGGCAGGTCACGTCCGAGCAGATGATCTTTTTGCCATCGCTCCGCAGTATATTTTTATTCTTGATCTCTTCCGATATCACGATGAATACCTCGGTCGGTTTGCACTCCGTCTGTGATTGTAAGCAAGGTCCCCGGTAAGGCCATGCCGGGGGTTGCGGTCCCGGCTGTGCCCGATGATACTCGGGGCCCTACAGTTTTCTTGGGTCAAGCGATTTATAAAGTTATCTGCAATGGTTAACATTTTTTTATTTATCAATCATATTGCGTAACTGTCCGGGAAAACGATTCTATAAAAAGTTGATAAACCGGCCGATGTAAAGGCATCGAGTCCCCGATATCATTATTATATAAATACGATGCGGACAGACAGGCAAGGGCTCAAAAACTATATATCCGTCGGGGAGTTAAACAGAAATGTTAAACATGAGGGTTGCGGCATGAGAGAGGACGAGAAGGACACGCTCCTGACAGGGAAGCAGATCGAGGTGCTGAAGCTGAAACGTAAAGGCCTGTCCCAGGCGGACATCGCCCGGATGATGAAGACCACCCGGGGCAACATCAGCACCATCGAAAGCACGGCGATGAAGAACATCGAGAAGGCGCAGAAAACGCTCAAGTTTTATCACGCCATCGAGGCGCCGATCTGGATGACAGTGCCGCCGGGCACGGACCTGTACGACATCCCGCCGCTCGTGTTCAAGGAGGCCGACCGGAAGAAGATCAAGATATCGGTGGACTCGGCCACGGTCATCGTCAAGCTGAAGACCGTTTCCCCGGAAAAGATCCACCGGCGGGTTACCGTCGACGAGATCGAGGTATCCGTGGACAAGAACGGGAACGTTTCCATCTTTTAAGAGCCGCGGCTCCTTTTTTATTAGCCGCATGTCGGGAGCCGGGGACGCCATGAAGAGGCACCAGGACGCCGTTAAGATATAGGAGGTCTACTTTTTTAACGAACGGGCGGCATCCTGGCATCCTGCAGATAATCAGGGGACTTCGGTCGGCGCCTTATCGTAGTATGCCATCCGGCCGCAGCCGCGGCAGACCCCGTTCTCGAACCCCTCCGCGGGCGCCATTTCACCGCAGGACGGACAGATGCGGGACGCCCATTTTTTCTTCGCGGAGAAGCGCACCCGCACCTTCTCCCATGCAAGAATGCCGCGGCCGGCGCAGAGGATCTCCTCCAGCAGCTTTTCGCCGGACACGCTGCCCTTGAAGGCCGGGTCGTTGGTGTACCAGAGCCACAAAGTCGGGTATTGTTTCACTTTTCCCCCATCGATGAATACCCGAATCCCTTCCGCCCGGACACCTTCGCTGTACCGGTTGATCGTTATTGCGAAACGGCCTGTCTCCACTATCCGCAGGCGGTGGTTACCGAGCGTGGCATGGACGATGACCTGCAGCGCGTCCGGTGCGCACTTCGGCGTCTCCGAGACAGCGTACAGCTTCTCGCCCGGCCGGGCGCCCATCTTTTCCAGCGCGAGGTCGACCATGAAGGCGGCGATGAGCAGGCCGGCCGCAGGGAACGTGTGGAAGCTGACGCACTCGCGGATGTAGTCCTGCATGGGGTCGTCCACGCCACATTTTTCCATAAGAAGGCTAATGTCGGTAAGGCTATATTCCTTCATCGTATTGTTGTTAAACAATCTGGTATATAAAAATATTGATAAACAATGACGTAATGTTTAATTGTTTAATTAAACACGATATGCGATGCCAGCTATAGCGGCCTCCAGTAGAGGAACGCGAGGACAGCCATCCCTGCAAGCGTGCCCGCGACGACGACCCGGTCGCCGGGCCCCGGCCGCAGCCGCGAGTAGATCGCAGGGCGGGCGGAATAGCCGTAGCCCCGGCAGAGCATGGCCGACGAGATGTTCCGGGAGCGGTTGATCAGGCAGATGGTCATCGGCATGACGAGGGACATGAGCCGGTTCCGGCTGAGCAGCCCGCCGGCGTCCAGCTCCAGGCAGCGGGAGCGCTGTGCGTCCATGATGATCTTCATGTCGGCGCTCATCAGTGTGACCGAGCGCAGGGCCAGGCCCAGGGAAAAGGCCACGACATAAGGCACGTGAAGCTTTCTCAGCCCTGCCACGAAGTCCTCGAACCGCGTGGTCATGATGAATAGCGTAGAGACGCCGGCCGCGGTCAGCAGGCGAAAGCCGACCCCGAGGCTGTAGACGAATCCCCCGGGGGTGACGGAGGGGTGGAATATCCACCAGTCCGCGGCGAAGAGCACGGGGCCCCAGGAGATCCTCGGGAAGAGCGTGCTGGCCAGTACCACCAGGGCCACGAAAGGCAGGGCTTTCCGCAGGGTGCCGTACCAGTGCCGGAACGCGCCGGTGAGCGCAGCCAGCGCGGCGAGCAGGCCAAACGTCGCCGCCATCAGGGCCGTATCCGTGAAGACGACCGCCATGCAGGTGAAGCCGATCAGGACCAGCGTCTTCGTG
>MVRA01000013.1 GCA_002067315.1 Methanocella sp. PtaU1.Bin125
TTGTCGAGGTGCCCCCGGAACAGGAAGCTGTACACGTCGATGGAGAGGCCCATGACCAGGTAGTTGACAAACTCCATGCTATTGTCCCCCATGCCGAACAGCACGGTCAGCGCGCCGGAGATGACGCCGATGTACGTGCCTGACCCCGGCTTCGCGCAGATGCCGATGCCCAGGATGATGGGTATGACCCAGAAGAAGCCGCTCTTGCCCGGTATATGCGTGGGTATGCGCAGGTATACGCGTAGCACGAAGACCAGGGCGGCCAGCATCGTCAGCAGCACGATGTCGTACAGGGTAAAGTATGTCCGACGCGAGGAATTTTTCCGGTGCTTCAACAGGTTCACCGCCGCTAATGCCCTGCCCGTATCCTGAGCTGGAAGTCCCCCGGCATCGTCCCGTTCACGGCGACCAGGAGGAGAAGGGTATCGTAGCTGTTGTCCGATCCGCTGGCCACGTAAAACTTCCCCGTCTGGTTGGAAGTGTATATTACCTGGGGGCTCCCGTCCGGCGAGGCCAGTATCTGCAGGGCGTTCAGGCCGCCGCCCGGCTTGTTGAACTTCACCAGGTAAGTGCCGTTGCCGAATTCGTCGTACATCGGGTCGTTGGAAACCCGTACGTACCCGTGGTTGTCGGCCGTGGCCACGCCACCTGCCTGCAGGCTGCCACTCTCCGCGCCGGTCACGTACAGGCCGCTCGCGCCTGCCCCCTCCACGCGGTTCGTCCACGATATGCCCTCGCCCTGGGCGGCGACCGTCGTCGGGCCCTTATACCCGTAGACGTGGAATGCCGCCGTGCCCTTGAGCCACTTAAATATGTATTCCACTTCGATCGGCTTGCTGTCGGTAATGTTCTTACCGAGCGTGTTCCGCAGGTCGACAAACGCCATCACGAAGCGGTTATCGCCGTCCGTGGCAGAGCCGGGCACCACCGGGAGCTTCGACTCGTAAGGCTTCCAGGACTGCGGGCCGTAGACGAAGTCGTCCCGGTCCAGCGTGACCTCCATGGTATAGTTGCCGTCCGATCCGCCCATCGGGATCGTGGCGGAATACATCGAGCTTAGAAAGACCAGGCCTGCGACCGCCAGTACAAGGACGGCGATCGCGGCGACAAGCTTCACGTTTAGCTTCATTTTTTTACCCTCCTCAAGTGCCCACCGGCATTCTCATTGTCTCCATGTATAATGGTAAAAGATGGCAGTAAAACTGCCATCAACGCTTTACGATACGGTTATCGTGTCGATGTTCCCGACCTGGTTCTTGCCGCCGCCCGCGGGCGCGATCAGCCGCAGGTTATTGTTGGCGTTGGTGACCGGCGCGCCCTGCTTATCGACCCCGGACCAGTTGAAGGCGACGATGTTGCCGGAATACTTCGCGTTCAGATCGGCCAGCGTCACGGTGCTGCTGTACTTGTCGGCCGGATCGGTGCAGGCGAACGTGACGTTAACCGCGTCGCCCTGCATGCCGGCGGCGTTCAGCAGGTCGAGGACGAACGCGCCCGTGCCGCGGTAGGACTGGGTGCCCTGCTCGTTCTGCCACAGGGCAAAGTGCTGCGCGTACCCGTTCAGGTCGCTGACGGAGAGGGTGAGCGGCGTGTTTACTTTTCCCGTGATCGACAGCGTCGCGCCGGACGCCGGTGCAGGCGTCGGCGTCGGCGTCGCGGTCGGCACCGGGGTGGGCGCCGCCGTCGGCGTCGGCGTGGTGCAGCCGCTGATCGCCAGGGCCGTGAGTAGTACGGCAAAGATCACAATCATTGCTGGTGCTTTTAAGAACCTCATAGCTACATACCTCGATTGCTATTAGATAGCAAATGTTATTATTGTAAGCTATTGTTGATGATATTTAAATCTAATGTAATCGATTTATGTTACTACCTGACAATAGCGAACGGTAATGTGCCGGATGTCAATACTATCCATCGCCGCGTACCCGGGATACGATCGGCAAACGGAAAAAAAGTTAGTCTTTATGCCGGGACTTCTCTTTATGGCCTTCGCTCTTCCCCGTGTGCTCCCTTTCCGGCAGGTAAATGATCTCTGCGCCCAGGTTTTCCGCGATGGTTTCCAGATCTGTTTTTCGGAGGTGATCCGCGTGGAACCGGAGATCAACGCCCTCGGTCGCCACGACGCGGTACCGCGGGGTCCTGCTGCCTTCCTGGACTTTAGTACGTCCTCTGACAAAAATTTTCATGTTCACACCTCTTGATTATTATTTATACAAGGTAATATTTTATACTATTGGGCGTTATCAGATGATCAGTTGCATCGCAACAAATTGCGCGAGGTCTTTGTGAAACGTAGTGAAATTATTTCCGGGCTGAAGGGCGAAACACTGGTCCGTAAGGCACTGATGGAGCGGACAGGCATAGAGCGGCCGTACCGCATTACGCCTGAGCTGAACGTCATCAAGATCGGCGGCCACGGGATCATCGACTACGGCCGCCCGGCGGTCATGCCGCTGGCCGAGACGATCGGGCAGCTTTCGAAGCGCCACCAGATCCTCGTAGTGACGGGCGGCGGCACGCGAGTCCGGCACATCATGGACATCGGCCTCGACCTCGACATGCCGATCGGCGTGCTGTCCGAGCTGGCGGGCAAGGTCAGCGAGCAGAACGCGATCATGATGGCCATATTGCTCTCGCAGTACGGCGGGGTCCGG
>MVRA01000014.1 GCA_002067315.1 Methanocella sp. PtaU1.Bin125
GGTCATGCAGATGGTCCGCTGATGTGGGTCATGCAGATGACCCGCTGAACTGCCCGTAGAGCAATGGCGTACGAGGCGGGCGTGGCCCGCCTCGCGCCGTAACCTATTTTTACCGGCCGGCCCAGAGTGGATGAGCATGAGCGCGCTCCCGGCAGGGCCGATCGCAGAGATCGTCGAGGACGCCACGTCCGAATACTTCGCGTACCTCGGGCTCGTCAACGGCCGCACGGTATGCCGTCGCCCGGAGATCGTTTGCGCTCCCTCCGGCAGCGACTACTACCGGATCATGCGCGCCCGGTTTCCTGTGTCGGAGGCCGACGGGATTATCGGGCGCATCACCGCGAGGCTCGACGCCCGGGGCGCCGACGGAGTATGGTATCTCAGCCCCATGTCGGCGCCTGAGCTTTCTGACATCCTGCCGATGCACGGCTTTTCTTACCTGAAGGACTGGAAGAGCATGGCCATCGGGCTGACCGGGCCCCTGCCGGCTGGCACGGCTCCTCCGGGGCTGGAAATCCGCATGGCGGAGCGCCGGGCAGACCTCGACGCCTGGGCCGGCGTCATGCTCGCCGGCTTCGGGTTCGACGACCCGGGCAGCGAGGCGTTCGGCCGGTTCGTCGCCGCCCGGGGCACGACGGCCGGCGTCGGGCAACGTCACTACCTGGGCGTGCTGGACGGCAGGCCGGTCGCCACCGCGGCGCTGGTCCTCGGTCGCGCGGCCGCGGGGGCCTACTGGGTGAGCACGCTCCCCGATGCGAGGGGCCGGGGCGCGGCGACGGCGATGATGGGGCACGTGCTCCGGGAAGCGAAGGCTGCCGGCTACGGGGTCGTGACGCTCAACGCCACCGGGGCCGGCCATCCGCTGTACAGCAGGATGGGCTTCGCCGACTGCTTTACCACGGCGATCTATCACCGGCCGCCCGGCGGCGTCGCTGAAAAATAATATCGCCGGGCGTCATTCTCTATTGACCATTTTTATGCAATGCTCCGGGCAGGCGTCCACGCATAATCCACAGCCGTAGCACCTGTCCCGGTCGATCTTTAATTCGCCGTCCAGCACCCGGGCGCCGAAGCGGCAGGCGTCCTCGCAGTTGCCGCAGTTCATGCAGATCGCGAGGTTCGTGGACTCGATCAGCTTTCCTTTATCGCACCGCTCGTTGCCGATCTCAGTAAAATAGGCGCAGCAGTCGTCGCAGCAGAAGCAGATGCCTTCGGTCTCGCCCCGGGCATCCCTGAACGGCCTCGGCACCAGGCGCTTTTCCCTTGCCTCGGCGAAGATGCCCTCGACGAAAGCCCGGTCGACATCGCGGGTTTCCGGCCCGGTGGCGGCGGTCTTCTCTCGCAGCTGAAGGCAGACGTCCGCGCGCGAGCGGGCGCAGCCGCTTTTAGACTTGCGACAGCCGCATATCGATACCCGGAAACGCTCATGCCCGTCCGCGATCGCCCTCGCTTCGTCAAGGGTGCAGACATAATGCTGGTGCCTCTCACTGTCCGCCATGAGATCACGAAACAGAAAAAGGCCCGGGGATTATTAATCCTGTCGCTGCTCTACGGTACAGGTCGCAGAACTGCAGCGCCCTGAAAGCCGTTACAGCTCTGCCGCCGGGAGCATCACCACGAACCTGGCGCCCTTGGTGTGGTCGCCCGGCACCCGGTCCTCGACCCAGACCTTGCCCCGGTAGCTGTCGACCAGCGATTTGACCAGGTACAGGCCGATGCCGGAGCCTTTCGCGTTAGATGTACCCTTCAGCAGCCTTTTGAAGATGAGGTCCTTGAAGTCGTCGGGGATGCCCGGGCCGTGATCCTCGACAGAGACGGCATAGCAACGCCTCCCCTCGTCCGTCACGTCGTCCAGGCTGACCGATATCCCGGAGCCTCCGCCCGTATGCTTGACCGCGTTGCCCGCCAGGTTGGCGAAGACGTCGTACAGCAGCTCGTCAGCCCTGACGTAGCAGTCTTTGTGGCCGTTCAGGTTGACATCGACCCTGCTTCCCGGCAGCGCCCCGAACTCGCGCTGCAGGTCGGCGAGCACCGCGCAAAGGTCGATCATCTGTACGCTCATCGTGCCTTCGCGGAACTTTTGCAGCTTTCTCACGTTCTTGATCAGCCGGGCGCTCCGCTGCAGCGCCTCGATGGGCTTGTCGAGGAGCGTCTTCAGGACTTCGTCAGTCTGCACGTCCCGGGCGATCTCGAGGTAACCCAGCGCCATCTGGTGCATGTTGTTGATGTCGTGGCCCATCAGGTCGACGTACAACTCCGCCTGTTCCTTGGCTTCCCGCAGCTCCGCCTCCGCCTTCTTCAGGCCGTTGATGTCCCGGGAGACGCCCATTACGCTGATGACGTTGCCCCGGTCGTCGAAGACGGGGGTGAGCGCCACGTGCATGTAAAAGTCGCCCTGGTAGAGGTGGTGCACGAACTCGGAAGAATAAGGCTTACCCGTATCGAACACTCGCGAGAGGCCCGCCTTCATCCCGGCCGCCGTATCCGGCGGGAACAGGCTGGCAAGGCCCTGGCCGATCACGTCTTCCGGGCGCTTTTCCAGCGCTGTCGCGCCCGCCTGGTTGACGAACTTCACCTTGAACTCCCGGTCGATGATGTAGATGAAATCGGGCGAGTTCTCAGTCAGCAGGCGGTATCGCTCCTCGCTGTGACGGAGGGCCTCTTCCATCTGCTTGCGCCCGGTAATGTCGACGCC
>MVRA01000015.1 GCA_002067315.1 Methanocella sp. PtaU1.Bin125
TTCCTGCTGCCCGGCCACGTCTGCACCATCGCGGGCACGAAGGAGTACGAGGCGTTCCCGGTGCCCCAGGTCATCGCCGGCTTCGAGCCGCTCGAGGTGCTGCTGGGGCTGTACATGCTGGTCAAACAGATCGTGGAAGGCCGGGCCGAAGTGGAGAACGCCTACCCCCGGGCCGTGAAGTCCGGGGGCAACCCGAAGGCGCTGCGCATGATGGCCGAGGTCTTCGAGCCCTGCGACATCGTCTGGCGCGGCTTCCCGTCCATCCCGGGCTCGGGGCTGAAGCTGAAGCCGCAGTTCGAGAAGTACGACGCGCTGAAAAAGTTCAACGTCAAGCTCGTTGACCGTAAAGTGACGACGGGCTGCCTGTGCAACCAGCTGCTCCGCGGCATCAAGGAGCCGACTGACTGCAGGCTGTTCGGCAAGGCATGCACCCCGCTGAAGCCCGTCGGCGCCTGCATGGTGTCCTCCGAGGGCGCCTGCCGGATCTGGTACACCTACGGCAAGGCCCATAAGATCGTAAGCACTGGACAGGAAGGGCACAAAGGCCACTGAGGCCATCAACGGTGTGCCCTTTAACTTTTTTATAGTCACTCTGATAGGTTCTTAACGTTCCAGGGAAGCACCGAGCGGCCTCGCGCGCGCACGGGCGGACGGGAAGTACTACAGGACCGCCTGGAGTCGGCATGCGACACAAGCCAGTGCACAGGCTCAAGCTACAAGAGGTCGAAGAGTAATCGTTTCCTTATAGTCCAGGGCCATTCTCTGTGCTCTCCCGGAATCTCCGTGACCAATAATACCTCTGTGCACCTCTTCGCTCTCCGTGGCCGCTCTGATTCCGACGAGTCAGCCTTTTAAACTGCCTGTGCCGCTAATAATGAACGGAAAAAAGAGAACGGGTGCGATGGCCGTTATATCCATCGCATCCTTCGTGCCTCGTGTCCGATGCTCAGGCCCGCACGAACAGGGGCCAGTTGGTCACGAGGTCGTTGAGGCAGATCTCCGGGCTGCCCTTCGCTTCCACGATCAGGTAGTTGTCCGTGAACTCCGGGCTGAAGGAGTCGAGGCCGAACTGCATCGCCGCCGCCGTCCAGGTGGCCGCGTACCGCTGCTGCTCCGTCAGGTTCAGCGACTGGTTCAGGTGCACGACGATCTTGTAGTCGCACATCGTGTCGTTCAGCGGGGTGAGGCCCGCATAGTACCTGTCGCCGACGCCGAAGGTGCTGGTCTGGCCGACGATGGCGAACTTCGCGTCTTTCGCGGTCTGGTTCCGGGCGGCGATCTGCTGGAACAGGTCCGAGTAGGCCGTGTATCCGCTCTGGCTCGAGGAGCCGTAAGTCAGGAAGTTTTTGACGGCCGCCACGCTCTCTTTTCGGCCGCTGATCACGGGCTTGCCCGTGGTGAAGGCGTATTCGTTAGTGATCATTCGCATGCTGATGCCGTTGACGGACGAGAGGGCGTAGCTTTTATTGTCGTAGTCCTGGCCGAAGTCCGCGAGCGACACCCACTGCTGGTAGACGTCGAAGTAGCCGAAGGTCGGGAAGGGATAGAACGCGATCGCGTCCTTTACGGGCCGCTGGCCGAAGACCGCGTTGTCCGCGACGCTGCCGCCGAGGTTCGTCATCGTCCAGTTGCTGATGCGCTCGCTGGCCGTCAGGTTGACGAACCTCATGTACTCGACGCCCTGCGGCACGGCGTACAGCGCGTCGACGATCGAGTTGAACTTGTCTTTGTCGGTATCGGTCGAGCCGCCCTGGATGGGGCTCGGGTTGAACAGGACTGCCAGCGGGACGAGCACCATCGTCCCCACGAGAAATATCGCGAGCAGGATGATCATCAAGCGGTTATTTTTTTCCTGCTTGATTTCCTTCGCCGTCTTTTTTCCGGCCGGTTTGTTCGCCATGAAAATGCCTCGGTTGTAATGCAAAATACAATATCGGTCTATTACTTATAAATTACTGTGTTAGCAAGGGCGGCGACCGCTGATTGCCGGGGCCGGGCTGTGCCGTTTATGAGGATGGGCATGGTGGCTTCTGCCGGGGGCAGTTGTGCGCACGCGCGCGAGGGCGCGGCCTGGGGATGGCGGTGAGGCGGGAGACAGGCTGGCATGCGTCGCATGGCCCGGGGCTATGCATGGTATTAATTTTTATATAAGCAAAGCGTACAGGGGGGACTTTTTGGAAAAAAGTCCCCCCTTGCACCCCTTCAAAAACGATCTTTTCTTTTTGGTGCCTTCGGCACGTGTGTCTTGGTCGAGACCCAGGAGAACTTTTTAAGAAAAAGTTCTCCGGGAGCCTTTCAAAAATTTAGTGGACCCTGCGGGAATTGAACCCGCGGCATCTACGTTGCGAACGTAGCACTCTACCCCTGAGTTAAGAGCCCGATTTGCAAATACAGATGATACTTGTAGTATATAAAATATTCGTGCGAACGCCGTAGCGCAAGAGGTGGAATGGCCAGGGATCAGACCCTGTCCATCATCTCAACGTTGACGCTCTCGACGCCCGGCACTTTCGCCCACGCCTGCTCGAGGGCCTCGGTACCGCCTTCGGCGTCGTTGACCGTGACGGCGAACAGCAGCGCCTTCAGGCCGAACGCGATCGGCTTCGTCTGGACGCCCTGGAGCTTCGCGCTCTTCGGCATCGCAGCCTTGCAGTCTTCCTCCAGCTTCTTCAGGTCACGGTCGGTGCTGTCCGGCATGATCCGGAGGACCGCCATTACGTCTCCCATGGGATCACGGCCCCTGGAACCCGCACTTGGGGCA
>MVRA01000016.1 GCA_002067315.1 Methanocella sp. PtaU1.Bin125
CTGCAACGTCAAGCTCAAGCTGATCAAGGAAGAGGACGGCTTCCGCGCCGAAGAGACCACCGAGCCCGCCCCCACCGAGGCAGAGACGGTATAGTCCGCTTTCGCCTGCCAGCCCGGCCGCCGCTCGCGCGCGTGCGAATTGCCTGACGTTGGATGCCCCATGTCTTTCGGGGGTGAGGAAATAATATTACCCCAAAAAAGGCATAAGGCGGAATGCCTGAGCTGCTCCGCGGTCCGCGGAGGGTTTTTCGGGCCGAAGGCCCCTCGCACGCTTTGCGGTGCGAGGGGTGCGGAGGCGGCCGGGCAATGAACGCTGCCCGAAGGGCGCGTTGCTTAGCGCTTGCAGCGGACTGGTTCTCCGGCGCTGCGGAGCGAAGCGGAGCGCGGCCGGTGACAGTGTCCGCGAGGTGCGAGCGCGGCCCCGTGACCGGCACGAAGGTGTCCCTTGTATGCGTAGCACCTGAAAAACCCGGAGTAGCCCATGCAGCATCAGCCGGAATGGGCGTCCCACCGCGAGGATGTGTGGAAGTATTCGATAGATCATGCATACGGCAGCGATATGAGAGATATATCTCAGAGAAGTCCTTGGTCGGTTCAGGGGAGACATTAGCAAGAAGACAAACATTTTATGCAACATATGCCTATTACTATCGATGATTTTCGAGAGGAAGCACATCATATCGACCAAGGACTTCTCCCGGGGCGAGATTGACCTGATCCTCGAGCAGGCGGCGAAGCTGGAGCCCTACGCTCGCCAGGGCCGTGCCAGCATCCTCAAGGACCGCATCGTCGCGACGCTGTTCTACGAACCGTCCACCCGGACGAGGCTGTCATTCGACGCGGCGATCAAGCGGCTGGGCGGCACCACGATCGGCTTCGACACGTCCACCTCGTCCTCCGTGGCCAAGGGAGAGACGCTGGCCGATACCATCCGCATCGTCGAGTCCTACGCGGACGCGATCGTGCTGCGCCACCCGCGGGAGGGGGCGGCCCGGATGGCTTCCGAGATCTCGAGCGTGCCCGTCATCAACGCGGGCGACGGCGCGGGGCACCACCCGACCCAGACCCTGCTCGACCTCTACACGATGAAGAAAGAGTGCTGCAACGGCCGGGAGATCGGCGACCTCAACGTGGCCATCGTCGGCGACCTGCGGTACGGCCGCACCGTGCATTCCCTCTCGTACGCGCTGTCGCTCTACGGCGCCAACCTGTCGTTTGTATCGCCAGACCAGCTCAAGATGCCGCCGAGCATCATCAGCTACCTGAAGAAAAAGGGCAGCAGGGTCAAGGAAACCGCCAGCATCCAGGACGCCCTCGGCGAGGCAGACGTGCTGTACATGACCCGGATCCAGAAGGAGCGGTTCCCGGACCCGAGCGAGTACCTGAAGGTCGCGGGCAGCTACCGCATCACGCCCGAGATGCTGGACGGCGTGAAGAACGGCATGATCATCATGCACCCGCTGCCCCGGGTGGACGAGATCGCCCCGGAGGTGGACGGCACGCAATACGCCCGCTACTTCAGGCAGTCCTTCTACGGCGTGCCGGTGCGCATGGCCGTGCTGTCGCTGGTCATGGGGGTGGAGGTATAATGGATAAGCGAGAGCTGCGAGTCAAGCCGATCGTGAACGGCACGGTGATCGACCACATCACCGCGGGCCAGGCCCTCAACGTGCTGAAGATCCTGGGCATCAACCAGCACTCGAAGTACGTGGTCAGCCTGCTCATGAACGTGCCCAGCGGGGAGATGAAGGCCAAGGACGTGGTCAAGGTCGAGGGCCGGGAGCTCGACCCGGAAGAGGTCGACACCATCGCGCTGATCGCGCCGAAGTCGACGATCAACATCATCCGCAACTACGAGGTCGTGCACAAGTTCCGGACGGACCGGCCCCGGCAGGTGATCGGGCTGGTCAGGTGCGGCAACCCCAACTGCATCTCGAACACCAGCGAGCCGGTGAGCTCGAAGTTCGTGGTCGAGAGCGAGGGCGACGACGTCGTGCTGCGGTGCTCCTACTGCGAGTTCGTCCTGGACCGGGACATCGCCGAGCACTTACAGTAGACCGGTAATCACACCACATACAATAGACCGGTAATCACATCACATACAATAGACCGGTAATCACATCACATACAATAGACCGGTAATCACGAACGGTTCGAGCCCCCGGGAAGCGGGCTCTACCGTCATTACCGGGGCACGTCTTTTTCACCGTACCATTTCGCGCACAGTTTTGCGCACCATTTCGGGCAGCATATCAACGGGCGGTAAAAGTTATTTTTAACAACCATCTTAAACCCGTAAAGCATCCCGTAATTTCGGTGATACGGATGGATAGACTGAGAAAGATTGTAGCAGTGCTGACACTCTCTGCGATCTTGCTGGCCTTCGCGGCCCCGGCGCTGGCGCAGACACGGGGCATGTCCATGGCATCGCCGACCGTGATGCCTGGCAAGACGCAGGCCGGTATGCAGGCCGGTATGCAGGCCGGTATGCAGGCCGGTATGCAGGCCGGTTCGCAAGGCCGATCGATGATGCCCGCGGAACAGTCCAACAAAGACATGATGGCTACGATGACAGGCATGAAAGACACCAGCATGGCCGCGTCATTAATGAAAACCGCGGGGCTGGGGGACATGGCGAAGCCCGGAGGGACTTACACGCTGTTCGTCGCCTCGGACGATGCTCTGAAAGCCGCGAGCCCGGACGTGATGACCATGATGAAGGAAAAGATCAAGGACCGGCAGATGGCCATGGACTTTGTCAAAGGCCACCTGGTAAGCGGCATGGTTACCCCGGACCAGATGACCGACGGCAAGACGCTCACCATGATG
>MVRA01000017.1 GCA_002067315.1 Methanocella sp. PtaU1.Bin125
GCATCATACTGGGCCGCAGAGACCCGGACGGTGGCCTCGGCGGCGTCGCCGAACTGCGCGTCGCCGCGGGCCACGCGGAAGCGCAGGCTGTAGGTGCCAGTCGTGCTGGGCGCCGTCAGGGTGAAGTTCCAGGTATACAGACCGCCGGGGCTCACGACGGCCCCCGGGGACAGGCTGCAGTTCACGAAGCCGAACTTCGCGGCGTCGCCCGCTGCCGGGCACAGCCGGAACTGGTCGGCCGGGGACCAGGAACTCGGGCCCGTGTTCCTCATGGTGATAGACGCGTTGCCCGTGGTCCCGGCTGCCATCGAGGCCGGCACGGCGACTGCGGCAGGGGCCGAATCGAAAACGGGGCCTGCCACGGAGACATTCTTCTCGATGCGGGCGCCGAACCCCGAGCCGTTGACCTGCATCACCTGGTACCTCAGGGTGTAGTTGCCGCCGATGGCGGGGGCCGTCAGCGGGAATTCCCAGCTGTACTGCTGGCCGGGATACACCACGACGCCCGGGGGCAGGGCGATCTGCGCCGCCCCGAAATCGGCGCCGTCCCCGCCGGCCGCGGTGCCCAGGCATATCCCGCCCGTGTCGCTCCATGCGGCGGTGCCTGTGTTCCGCATCTTGACGGTGGCGTTGTACCGCTGGCCGGGCGCCATCGTGGCGGGGAGGTTGCCCGACACCGGCTCCGAGGCGAGCGTGGCGTTGACCATGTACGCCTTCAGGCACGCGTTGCCGTCACCAGCGTAGGTATCCATGTCGAGCCACACCGTCCCGTTGGCGCTACAGTAGCTCTGGTTCGGCGCCGCGCTCGCGCGGGTGCAGTAGCCGCTCAGTGGCGCTTCGACCGGGATGGGGTGCTGGACGCCCGGAGCGGTCAGCCGCACGACCACCGAGAAGTTGCGCCCGGCGGCGACCGGCACTTCCTTCTCCAGGGGAATTGTATAGTACCCCGGGATCTCCAGGGTGCCCCGCTGCTTCCATACGGCCCCCGCCGCGCTCAGGGGGCCGTCCGCCGGGTCGTGGTAAACGGCGACCTCGTAGGCAATGTTGGCGGAAACGGCGTAGAAGCCGACGGCCGCCACGCTCTGGCTCGCCTTCGCCGGGAAGACGTTGGCCATCCACACCGTCTCGTTAAAGCCGCCCGTCGCATTCCTGACCCCGTAGCCATAGACGTAACCGTAGGGGTCGTACTCGTACAGGGTATCGTAGGTCGTCTCGGGCGAGGCCACGTAGACGGCGTTCTTACGGCCGACGAACGAGTCGTAGTAGGACACGTAGAAATAGCCGCCCTCGCTCGGCCAGTCGGGGTTGTCGGCGCCCCAGCTGTTCCGGCAGATGAAGGCGCCGTTGCCCGGCGGGGTGCTCGTGAAGTTATAGCGGCTGTAGGTATCCAGCCAGCCGACGATGTCGATGGCGTGGTTGGAAGTGCCGCTCGCGTTGACATAGTACGAGTGGCTGCTCTTGTTATAGTACGCTGAGCTATAGTAGATCGAGGTCTGAACGGCCCCGTAGTCTGCGACCGCGTTCTTGATCCGATCGTTGTCCAGCGGGCCGGCCCTGTCCGGGACGAACCGTACTTCCAGCACGTGTTTCTGCGCCGGCAGGCCGTAGGGCGAACTGTAGTCGTATGCCGAATACGGGTCGTCCGCCTCGTCCAGCGGCCCGCTCCACCGGGTCAGATACGCGGTCGACATCATCCGGTTGCCCCCGCTGCCCGGCCCGGAGGCGAAGCCATGGGTGTTCCTCATGTGGTTCTCGGCGAAGTCCCGGCCCTCATCCGGCAGCAGGTACGACTCCATGGAGGCCATCGCGGCGAACGCCCAGCACGTCCCGGAGGAGCCCTGGTCCCTGACCGGCGTCAGCCGGCCACGGGTCCGCAGGTCGTAGTAGTCGACGAACGGGGCCCGGGACATCTCCTCCCCTTCTTTGGGCTCCGGCGACGGCTCGCCATAGAAGATCGCGGCCGGCTCCGGGATCAGCCCGGTATACAGGCCTTCCTTCGTCACGAAGGAAACCTTGCCTTCCTTGAGGTCTTGCTGGTACTGCACGAACTCCGGGCTCAACGGCGCCGCCCCTGCCTTTGCATTCCCCGGCGAAGGGGCGGGCGCCAGTTTCCCCGCCTGATCGCCGGTATTTACGCACCCGCAGGCCAGCACAATCACACAGATGGCCAGCACCGACAACCATCGCTGAATAATAGTAACCCCCTCAATAGAAGGTTGGTAAGTAAAGCCCGGTATATATAAGTTATATTTAACGATGGTAGACCGCTACAATAGCCCGAGCTGGCATTCCCGACCATTATCACGGATATGGCCCCATTCCGTTCACCTGCGGAGGCCGTTCTGATAAAAGGAAATGATAAACGTTACTGTGCCCGCCATTCAAGCGCTGAACTGCTCCCCCTTCGCAGTCACCGGATCGAAGTTATCCCCCGACACGATGCACTCGATCTGCGTGGGCCCGCTGCGCGGGATCTTCAGCGTGACTTCCGCGGTTCTCCCTTCGCCCGCCGGGATGTCGCCGACGCGGACGTCTTGCTCGTACGGCCAGACCTGGTCCTCGCCGTAGCTCAGCGCCAGCGAAGCGAAGTATACCGAGACGTTCTCTGCAGGCTGCGTGCCGCTGTTGGCCACGTTGCAGCGGACGCGGTAATAAAGGAACAGGTCATCGGAGCTTTCCGGGGAGGCCGTCATCTCGATCCCGACAACAGCGGCGCCCTGCATGGTGTATATAGTGGCGGGCGCGTTGCGGTATGCTTCGGGGATTTCGCCCAGGCCCCGCAGCGGCGCCATGGTCTCGAGGTAATAGTACCGGGCCCCGTCGTACTCGTAG
>MVRA01000018.1 GCA_002067315.1 Methanocella sp. PtaU1.Bin125
GCACTCGGCGCAGAGCGGGCTGATGCCGGAGCAGGTCGGGGAGCGGGGCGAGCCGGCCTCCGTGCTGCCGCTCGCCTGGTCCCACTCGACCTTCGTGCTGGCGGCCATCGAGTACCTCGACGCCCTGGCGGCCCGGCAGCCCGCGTGCCCGGGGCCATAGCCGGCGACCGCATGCTTTCCGCGGGGATATTTTTCCCCGAATATTATAATGAGATGGCTGGCGGCCGGTTTCGGCTATTTTCGACGGTATGGCGAACGGCGCTAACCCCTTGATTTCCTGTGGAAATAATTATATTAAATGCAATTTATATTTTATTTGCCCCTGATGCCGGTGCCGACCGCCAGGGCGTTTCTCGCATACGAATCGAAAGCAAAGCTTATTACCGCCCTGAAATATACGATTCTTGTCCAGGGGAATTTATTATGGGTGTTTTGACTGTAAGGAGGACGGCGATCGCGACAGTGATCACGGTCGCAGGCGTCCTGTTGATCGCTGCCATGGCTGTCGCACTGGTGGCGCCGGCCTGTGCGGCCGGGGAGCCTGACCTCGAATGGGTGAAGAGCACGGGGTCGTATGTGTCGTCGGGGCCGGCCTTCCATAGCAATATGCTGTACGTGGGGACGCTGGAC
This sequence comes from Methanocella sp. PtaU1.Bin125, assembly GCA_002067315.1. GTDB lineage: Archaea > Halobacteriota > Methanocellia > Methanocellales > Methanocellaceae > Methanocella_A. The sequence goes on from MVRA01000018.1 coordinate 631, forward strand.
GGCAACGTGTACGGCTACATGGTGACGCTGGGCGAGCCCCAGTGGCCCTGGCCGGTCAACTACAGGTCCGCCATCGCGTCATCGCTCGTCGTCGGCAGCGACCGGACGCTATACTTCGGCACCGGCAGCGGCATACTCTATGCGATCGACAGCCTGTCGTCGGACGAGAAGTGGCGGTTCCAGGCGGACGCCAACATCGACACCACGCCCGTCCTCTCCAATGGCCTGCTCATCTTCGGGTCGGACTCGGCCAACGGCACAGGAAAGGTCTATGCGCTGAACGCGGAAACAGGCCGGCTGGAATGGTCCGTCCCTACCGGCGGGATCGTCAGCTACGGGATAGCCGCCGGCGACAACGTCGCCTACTTCGGCTCCCGGGACGGTAACCTCTATGCCATCGACACGTACAGCGGCAAAGCCCGCTGGATCGTGCCCCTCGACACGCCGAACCAGAGCAAAGTCTACTCCCCCGCGCTGGCCGACGGCGTGATTTATGTGGGTGTAGGAGACAGGAGCGTCTACGCGGTCGACCCCCAGAGCGGCAACGTCCGGTGGCGATTCAGCCAGATGGACGGCGCGGTCGTCTCGAAGCCGCTGTGTATGCTCGGCTATGTCTACGCGGGCTCGCAGGACGGATACGTCTATGCCCTGGAGGCCGCCACCGGGAAGCTGGTCTGGAAGTTCCGGACGGACGGCCCGGTCAAGGCCACGCCCCTTTTTGACGCCAGCGGCCAGGCCCCGATCGTTTACGCGGGCTCCGGAGACGGGAACGTCTACGCCATCGACGCCAAGTTCGGCCTGCCATACTGGCAGTACCGGGCGCCAGGATCGGTGGACTCCACGCCCGTCGTCATCAGCCGGTCGGGAGAGAGCCACCTCTACTTCGTGACGGTCAACGGCGACGTCGGTTCGCTCAAGCTCCCCGACAGGCTGGTGATGGGAACGGCGACTCCGGCGCCCACCGGACAGCCGACGCCCACGCCGGTGCCCACCCCGAAGCCGACGCCCACGCTGGTCCCGCTGCCCTCCCCGACGGCGCCGGCCCCGCTTTCCCCGGTAGCCGGGCTAGCGGGCATGGCCGCGGCCGTCCTGCTGATGGCCCGCCGCAGGCGCTGACTAGGCGCTGACTTCATGACGGCCGGACGATAGCGAGCGACTCCGTCCGGCCGATGGTTTTACGCGTCCAGCAGCCCGTTGTGCATCCGCGCGTTTATTTTTGTGTTTAATTGGCCGGACAAATATAAAATAATGCTCATTTTATATTGACATGGTGATCCGATGCAGACCGTGAGAGTGACGGGGGAAGAGCCGTTCTCGGACCGGCAGTTTTACCGCGAGAGCCCCCTGAAGACCGACAAGATCGCGCTCAACATTTTCGATTTCGAGCCGTGGCAGGCGCTCCCCATGCACAGGCACCCGGGCAGCGATACGATCCTGCTGGCGGTCCGGGGCGACGGGACCATGTTCATGAGGGACAAAGAGTTCCCGCTGGAGGAGAGCGAGGCCGTCTACGTCCCCCGGGGAGAACGACATGATCCTGATCGCGGCACAGGGGCCGACACCGCTGGAGACGCAGCCCGTCCCCGGGCTGGAATACCGGTGCCCGGCCTGCGACCTGACCGCGCCGCTGGCGACCGGCGCGGAGAGCGGCAAGGAGACGACCTGCCCGCGGTGTAACGCCCGGCTCCGGCTGACCAGAGAAGCGGGGATGTTCCATGCCGAGGAGATCGGCAGGCCGGAGTTCGCCGGGGCCGCCGCGGGCGAACCGGACCTGGCGCTGCCGGAGCAGCCCGAGGCCGGGACCGCGGCCGCGCGGGAGACCGCCGGCGGGGACAACGGCGCCGGCGAAAAGGAGACCCCGGCGAAGATCGCGTTCAGCGTCTACGAGTTCCAGCCATGGCAGGTGCTGCCCATGCACCGGAACCCGGGCAACGACACGCTCCTGTATCTGGCGACCGGGCAGGGCATCATGCTGCTCGAGGATGAAGCGCAGTCAGTCGACGAGAACACCGTCGTCTACGTCCCGGCGGCCGCCACCTACGGCCTGATCGCCGCCGACACGGACATGGTCGTCGTGGCCATGCAGTGCCCGACCCCCGTGGAGGCGGAAGTGTTCGGCAACCTGGGCTACAACTGCCCGATCTGCGAACTGGGAACGCCTGTCACCACGAACACGTACGACGGCTGTATCACCGTCTGCCCCCGCTGCAACGTCAAGCTCAAGCTGATCAAGGAAGAGGACGGCTTCCGCGCCGAAGAGACCACCGAGCCCGCCCCCAC
>MVRA01000019.1 GCA_002067315.1 Methanocella sp. PtaU1.Bin125
TGCTTTAAAATTCACGCTTAAAATTTGCCCTGACGCATCTTAGTTCAAGCTTAGTTACATTTAATTGTGTACTATGTTAACGGTTGTCTGATCGCTTATGTCATAATGCCCATGCCATTTCAGCCCACACCGGCCCTCACCACAGGCCTGACCCCCACCTATGCCTTTAAACCGGCATCCCTCGCAGTCAGCCATCACGCGGCATTGCTAACGTTAACTATATGTAACACTTGTTAACAATTATTTACACGTGTTAACTGAAAGTAACGATGTAAAAATATTAAAGTTATTCTTCGACGGGCCCGGCGTACGCCTCCACATCCGGGAGGTCGCCCGCAGGGCCGGCCTGTCGCCCCCTGGCGCTATGAAGATCCTGAGGAATCTCAAAGACAGGGGCCTGGTCGTAGAAGAGCCCGGCGATGTCGTGGTCAATTATAAGGGCAACTATGAGAACCAGCGCTTCGTTGCACTGAAGCGGTCGGTCAACCTGTATTCGCTCTATGCAAGCGGCCTGGTCGACGCCCTTGCGGAATTTTACTTCACCCCGGAATGCATCGTCCTTTTTGGGAGCTACGCAAAAGGCGAGGATACAGGCAAGAGCGATATTGATATAGCCATTGTCACGGACACAGAAGATTTGCCTGATTTGCATGATTATGAAAAAAAGTTAAATAGAATAATCAGCATACATACCATCGGTAGCCTGAAAAACGCAGAGGCCGGGTTCGTCAACAGCCTGGCCAACGGGATAGTGCTCTATGGCTACCTGGAAGTGACGTGAACGCCGCAACCGTTCGATTATTACCTCGAAGCGGGCCTTGCCAGGAAGAAAAGCAGCGATCCTGCGATGGCCAGCGCTGTGCTTTAAAATGACACTCGACGGCTTCGTGGATGTTTTTGATGGGCTTATTCCACGACCGGGCGTAATATGAATGGCGTGGTCAACGCCGGAGGCGGATATCTGGCCGCTTTCGCGGTCGACGAATACCCGGAACGTTACCTCTTTCTTCATACTGGCGGGCCGGATATGATCCCAGTTACCTTGCTTTGTAATCATTTCATTAGATATTTTAACAAGGAAGACAATTAGGTTTATTGATTATGGTTACGTCCCGGGACAATGATCTAAAGCATGACCTCGATATGATCATCGATCAGATTAAGAGTCTTATCGACAACGTCGAAGCAATATATCTTTTCGGCAGCCTGGCCAGGGGGACGGAAAACGCGGAGAGCGATTACGACATTGTCGTTTTCGTGAGTGAAAGCCCGAAAAATGACGCCGAAGCCATTTTCAACGTCAGGTTTCCCCTTATCGGCAAACTGAAGCGGCCGCTGGACCTGATAATCATCGGCCTGGAAGACCTGGCACAGCCATCGGTTATTCTTTATAACATTTAGGGACTGTTGCATAATTAGTTCAGGATGGTGGTCCTAGGGTCGGCTTCTTGTAAAAGCTGGTGTAGTACTTGGATTTGTCTTGCCAGGATGCTCAAGCCTGCTTTCACCCTGTTTCTAATAATGCCTTTTGTCTTTTTCATTTCAAGGCCGAGACGTTCTTTTAAAAGGCTGTTCGTCACTTCGCAATCGTTTCTGTTTTTATACAAATGGTTCAGCCTGTTCCCGTGAACCTGGCAATAATCCTGCAAACGGTATTTGCCCTTGACATTCTTCGCGTTTCGCTTATTCTTCCTGTTGATCACTGTTACTCCGGCATGGGCGAAATCCTCGACGTTCGCTTTGCTATCGTATGCTCGATCAAGGAAGAGACCGGCGGCTTTCAATATGCCTGGTCCGAGCCGTCCTACCAGTCTTCGAAGCACTGTGTTGTCGTGTACGCTGGCACTGGTCACCGTGAAACTAACGGGCACCAGCAGCCTCGTATCATACAACAAGTGAACCTTATAGCCCTTGTAGAACCGTCTATCGATATGATCGTAGCCCCAACCTGACTGCCCGTCGTTCTCACGAGCTTCAAGCTTCGTGCTATCGGCTCCCAGCTTCACGAACATGCCGGGTCCAGTTCATGGAGCTTGCCGGTTAGCAATGATACCAGCCGGTCTATGCTCTTTCCCAGCTCTCGTTTGAATCTGCTAAACACGCTATCATCGGGCAAACGTTCAAGGCCAAGAATCTTCATTTTATATGGATCATGCGCCAATACACGGAGAAGCTCGTGGACACTGGGAATCCCGGCTAACTTCATGTACAAAAGAGCCCGAAGCAATCCGATCCGACTATGAGTACGATACCTGCCCCTGCCCCTGTAACGGTCCAAGAACAAAAACTGACGCCAGTCCACCATATCCAGCACATCAATGACCGGGTCAGAAAGTATTTTACATTGGCAATCAAAGCAAGAAACCGGCATCTGCCAGCCCGCACATCCGTTTTTACTACACATAAAAACGATGACGGCTCAGATGCCTATATACTTGCTATCTAATTTTGCAACAGCCCCACATTTATAAAGACAGGAGACTGCTTCTCGGCCGGGACTTGCTGGCCGACTATGAACAAATCGCATCGAGGATGAGGCCGGTAATCGTCAACGGCGCAACCGTTGGTTATTATGTCTGACATCAATGTAGCTATGGCCATCAGGTCTTGATCGATAAAATTGTTGACAGCCTAGTAATCATCTCGTTACAGGGTAATTATTACAGTAACCTGATCCCATTTCTTAATATATCGCTCACCATAGGGTCGTTTTTATTCTGGTAAAACGACTCCTTTTCAAAGTCGTGAATCTCTACATGTTTTCCGTATACCTTCTCAAGCTTTTGGGCGATCCTGTCGAAGTCAATTTTCATATCCTGTGCAGGCAATAGTACCGCTATGTCGACATCGGATTGTTCCCTGTAAATCAGTTTTGCGTACGAACCGAATAGATAAACCTCTATTCTCTTTTTGGTCGATAACACATCGATTAAATCGACGATTAACAGGAAAACATTGAGAGGAAGCTCTCTTAATCCTTTATATTGACCCGAGACTATGTCGATCATTTTCCGGGCATTGTCATTCTCGAAATTGACGAAATAATAATTCCTGTCGATACCGATGATTTTACTATTCACTAACCGGGTTAATGCCCTGTCCAGGGTCACGTTGTTTTGTTTCGTATTTGCCTTTATCTCGTTTCTCTTAAACCTCGAGCCGGGAGATATGGAGAACATGCTTAAAATTTTAAAGCAGTCTTTGTCAAAAACGGGTTCTATCATTGGCCCCATCATAAAGCATCACCCAGAAGACTGATCTTTTCAATATAGGGCACGACTTTTTGATCATGGAATTGTTGCGCCTTCTTAAAAAACAGGGCCCTGGTAAAGTCGGTACCGGTATAGTATTGTGCTTTACGGCGTTCTTCCCTCGCGCCATAGAGTTCTCCGACCAGAGCTTTATATTCCCCGTACCCCGATTCGAACAGCTCGACGATATCTTCATGGCTTTCACGTAAAACGATGCTCAATAGATTGATTGTCGTGCTATGGACGTCTTTATCAAGGACCTTGTACCCGAAGTTTTTTGCCAGAAAAAGTTTGGTCGCTTCATGCATGGCATAATAACCCGAGATTATGCTCCACCGGGGATGTTCGCTGGCCAGCAGTTCACAAACCCTTAAATCATCTCTGAATGTCAAATCGTAAAAATTAGGATAGCGAGGTTTCTCAAACTCTGATATCCTGCTGACTTTTTCATCCCGGATTAGATCTTCGATTGTGGGCATTATACCACAATTTAGGTATTATAGTCTATCTATGATATATATTTTACCAAAAAATTGGTAATTAATTTACCTAAAAAATGGTATCATTTAATGCGCTGGAATGTGGGGCAGTCATACGCCAGGTCTACATGAACTCGACCTCCGTATATCCGGGAGTATACGGGTCCGATAGAGCCTGAGCCAGAGGTGCTATAGGACTCGGGAGGGAGACCGGTTGGATTAGCCGGGTTAGTTAATGTAATGTTCCAGTTCCCTCAACATCGAGCCTAACATCGCTTTTTCGGGGTCGGCCTCGACTTCCTTTTTCCGTCGCTCGTATTCTTCACGCAGCTTCTTCGCCTCTTCTGCCATGCCATTTTCTTCATAGATCTTGGCGAGCGAGACGTAAACGCCGAGGACGTTCGGGTCAACCCGGAGGCATTCCCTGTATTCGGCGATCGCTTCGTCTATCCGGCCCGTTTTCTGCAGGGCAAGGCCAAGCAGTGAGCGATTGAGCACGGATTCCGGTTTCAGCCGGACAGCTTCCCGCGCCTCGACGAGGGCCTCGTCCAGGCGGTCAACTTCAATAAGACGCGCCCCGAAGTTCATGTGTAGCATCGCCATGTCGGGGGCGATCCGGATGGCCTCGCGGTATTCCCTGACGCCCTCTTCGGTACGGTCGGCGTCGAATAGCACGTCGCCAAGCCGCATGTGGGCCTTCGGGTCGTCTTCTTCGCCCCGGAGGGCGTCCTTGTAGAGCTTTATCGCTTCCTCTGGCCGGCCGTTCTCGATCAACAGATCGGATAGATCGCTCATCAGGTCCGGATCGTCAGGTTCCAGCTTGTATGCCCGGGTATATGCCCGTATAGCCTCGTCCGGCTTGCCCCAGTCCTGGTAGACATCGCCGAGGGCCGCGTACAGCCCGGCGTCCTTGGGCTCCAGCCGCAGGGCACGCCGGTAAGCGTTGACCGCGCCCTCGTGGTCGCCCTTCAGCCCCAGCACAGAGCCGAGCGTCCGGTACAGGTCCGGGTCGGTGTCGTCGAGCCGGATGGCCTCGCGGAGCTTCGCGGCAGCCGCCTCGAAGTCGTCGTTTTCGATCATGCTCGTGGCGATGCGGAGCTTGATACCGGGATCATCCGGGGCGAGCTTTTCGAGAGTTTCGTACTCGGCCATCGCGGCCTCGTCGTCGCCCGACTGCTCGAGCGCCCGTGCGAATCCCATGCGTAGCAGATCATCTCCGGGACTTGCCTCGACCGCCTTGCGGAACACGGCAATAGCCTCCTCGTATCGCCCTTCGGCGGCGAGTATCGCGCCTTCCATACCCTGGTAGTCAGTGTTCGCCGGGTTGTTCGCGATCCCGGCCCTGATCGATTCAAGCGCTTTATCAGGCTCGCCGGCGTGCAGGTACGCATCGGCCAGCATCGAGCGAGGCAGCCCCTCGCGCGGCCGGATCCTGGCGGCGGCTTCGAATTGCTCGATGGCCTCGTCCGCCAGGCCCAGCTCGTCATAAGCCGTCCCCAGGCGCATGCGCGCCTCATAATCATTCGGGTTTCTGGTCACGTTCGCCTCGAACAAGGGCAATGTCCTGGCCATGTCTTCTTTTGCCCTGGACGAGCGGCTCACTTTTGCATATCGGGTCGAATCTGTCAATGGCATAAAAATCAATTCCGAGGTTCTGAATAATAGCGTTGCTACGGGCTATAAAAATATGAAAGTACCTTTTATATAATAATGTTAACCATATGTGCCATTGGTACGGGCTCGGCAATGATACATCGGTTTCCCGGAGAAATAAAACAAACGAAATAATGAGCCGGCTGCATGACGATTCTATTCTATAAAGATATTATAGCCTGTTCCACCGCCGGCACTCGTCCCGGAACATGCAGGTCTTGCCTTTGCCCACGCGCATACAGGTACAGTTATCCTTATCGAGCCGGATAATCTCCTGTATACAATCGTCAAGAATGTCGTCGCATTTGTTGAAATGGTACAGGATCGTCCCGGTCTCTTCCCTGCTCATGTTTTTCGTCGGGATGTTGATCGGGAACGGGAACGCGTCGTCGAACGAGTAGAGGCGGGCCTTCCCCTTGACAAACTGGACGTTCATCCCGTTGACATTCTGGAGATTCTTACCGGTGTCCGTCTTCTCGATATAGCCGACTATAGACCGTTTTTTGTAATGCCGTGCCAGTTCACGGCTATTGCACGTGGTCATCAGGAACAGGTATTTCTTATCGCTGCCGGCAAACGAGCGGACCCGGTCCTGGCAATAGCTGTGCCAGTAATTGTGGGCCCCGCACTCGATATGCGGCTCCGTAATGGAGCCGCCGCCCTGCTCGTTCAGGACGTCCCGGATCGGCAGCTTCGATGATGGCGAGTGGTAGAAGAACTGGACCATACCGGTATCGTTCAGCGGTATGTTCTGGAAATACGCGTCCCCGGCGGGAGCTTGTCGGACAGGCTGGTTTCCAAAGGCCATACGATATCTAATTATTAAGATTGAACCGCGGCCTATTTAACGTTATTTCCATCCCATGGGCCGGCGCACCCATAGAATATTGCGGGAAACGGACAACTGTCAGTCGGGCGGCCTCGCGCGCGCACGGATAGTCAAGGCCGGGCCGGCGATGATAGCCCGGGCATATTTTTCGTCGTCTTGAGCCTGGCCAGGGCCCCGGTCGTCAGCCGACGCCCGGCAGGCATGACTGGAGTCATAAACCGCCCGGATAGAGCGGCAGGATGCTTCCACTATTGTAATTTTTATTTCGAATTGACCAAATATAAATACAGGCGCTACGTTATTGGAATATTACAGAAAAAACGGTGGAGGATATGGCGACTAAAAACCAGCAGAACCTGGACCGCCCGGCAGACGAGGTGCTGGCGGATTTTCTCTTTGAGAAGCTACCCACGGACATTCTCGTTGAAATTCTCAGGCATAGAATATCGACAGGGCGGGCCAGCGTATCCGGTGTGATACAAGGGCTGGTCGAAGATAAAGAGGCGGCCGTTATCATTTTAAAAAGAGAAAACCGGTAAAAAAAAGAGCGCCGGTAGACAGGCGTGAAGGCGGGCTGGTCGGATGTACCATGACAATGTAAAGGGTGGAACATGTTGATAACTCAGGAATCGCTCGTTCTTGTCATTTACATGGTCGCCGGGGCTATCGCCGGCATGCTGGGATGGTACGTCTGGACGCGCCGCAGCCTGTCGGGAGGCACTTATTTTGCGTTGATGATGGCGATGGTGGCCGAGTGGACGCTCATGGACGCCTGCATGGCTGTGGCTTCGGACACCGGATCTATGGTGCTGTTCATGAAGCTGTCGTATGTCGGCATTGCGATGACCCCGCCGCTATGGGTCCTCTTTATCCTGTCCTATGGCCGGCATCGCAGCTGGCTGACGCCGACCGTGAAAATGCTGCTGTTCGTCGTCCCGGTGATCACCCTGGGGATGATCGCCACGAACGAGTACCACGGACAGATGTGGCCGGTGGTCACGCCGGTCTCCGGCCCGCTGGGGAACGACGTGCTTATCGAGTACGGCCCGGGCTTCCTGTTCCACGCGATCTACTCCTACGGGCTCATGCTGGCGGGGATCGTCCTGCTGCTCAGGGAGCTCCGGCAGTCCTATGAGAAATATCGCAGCCAGGCGGCCATACTGCTGCTGGGCGTGCTGGTCCCGGTCGCCGCCAACGTCGTCTATACGGCCGGGCTGGAGACGGTCAAGAGTGTCGATCTGACCCCGGTGGCATTCTGCGTCACCGGCGTCCTGTTCTTCTGGGGCATCTTCAGGTACCGGCTGTTCAACATCCTGCCGGTGGCCCGGGAAACGCTGATCAGGGACATGGCCGACGGCATGCTGGTGCTGGATAAGGACGACACGGTCCTGGACGTGAATCCCGCGGCCTTAAGAATGCTGGGCCTCGGCGATACGGTGATCGGGCAGCCCATCGGAGCGGTCGTGTCGAAAAACCGTTCGCTCGCCGGACGGTATCCCCGGGGTATGCCCGAGTCGGGAGAAGTCGTGATTAACGATGCGCAGGGTTCCCGGTGGATAGACGTGCGGGTATCGGCCCTGTCCGACGATCGCGGGCAGCCGTTCGGAAAGCTGGTTACCCTGTGGGACGTCACCGCACGCAAGCAGATCGAGGAGGAGCTCCGGCGGAACAACGACGAATTACGCAAACGCGAGCGAGAGCTGCGGGAGAGTGAGGACCGCTGGCGGCGGCTGGTCGAGCTGGTCCCGGCCAGCATCGCTATTCACATCGACGGCATGATCGTCTACGTCAATAACGCTGGGCTCAAGCTGATGGGCGCGGACCGGGAAGCGGAGATCATCGGGCAGCCGGTCTTGAAATTCCTGCACCCGGACTATCATGCGACCGTGACGGCGAGGATACGGCAGATGTACGAGACAGGCGTGCCAGTCGATCTCCTGGAGACGAAGGTCCTCCGCCCGCACGGGGAGGCCCTCGACGTCGAAATGACGGGCATGCCCATCCCGTACCTGGGCAAGACCGCCATACTGACGGTGATCTGGGACGTCAACGATCGCAAGCAGGCGGGGGAAAAGCTGGCGGCTTCCCTGAAGGAAAAAGAGCTGCTGCTCAAGGAGATCCATCACCGGGTCAAGAACAACCTGCAGATCATCTCCAGCCTCCTG
>MVRA01000020.1 GCA_002067315.1 Methanocella sp. PtaU1.Bin125
CGCAGTTTCTATTTTGGTTTAACGCTATACGATATCTAAAAAGGAAACTGCGTTCTCTGCGGCTCTCTGCGTTCTCTGCGGCCTTTCACTGTGCTGCCTTTCCTTCACGCATAGCATGACGATAGTCCGATTTTCATTATCTTGTATCAGACCAGGATCCCGGTCATCCGCCGACTCTCTGCGGTTAAAACCGCGCCATCGGATCGCTTCCCGAGACCATGCAATTAATGCGCACACATCGTCATTTTTTGAGCGGCTTCAGCGCAGTCGCATATTTTTCCATGTCCTTCCATGGCTCGCCTCGCTCGGCCACGCGCTGGAGCACGTTGCGGATGTTGTAGGTCTGCGAATTGATGTAGTCCAGCTCGTCCCATTCCACGGGCGCGGCCACCGGGGCGCCCGGCTTCGCGCGGATGGTGTACGGCGCGACGCTGGTCTGGCCGTAGGCGTTCCGGGTGTAGTCGATGAACAGCCGGTTGCCGCGCTTCTCTTTGCGGAACTCGGTGGTGAAGCTGTCGGGTACGGACCAGGCCAGCTTATCCGCGAGGCGCTTCGCCCACTCCCGCACGGTCTCGAAGTCCGCGGACCCGTCCAGCGGAGTGATCACGTGCAGGCCCCGGGAGCCTGTGGTCATGACGAAGGCTGGCATGTCCATATCCTGCAGCTTTGCCCGGAGCGCCCTCGCGGCTAACCGGACGAGGCCGAAGGCGTTACCGACTCCGTCGCCTGCGGCGGAGTCGTCATCCGGCGGGTCGAGGTCGAAGATCAGCTGGTCGGGGCGGTCGAGCCGGCCGGCCCTGCTGAACCAGACGTGCTGGGTGACACAGCCCTGGTTAGCTATCCAGGCCAGGGTGGCCGCGTCGTTGCAGAGTATCTGCCGCTGCTTCCGCCCGTCCCGCAGGTCGAACGTGACCGTCTTGATCCAGCCCGGCAGGTAGAACGGTGCCTCCTTCTGGTAAAAGCCCGGCCTGTCGATGCCGTCCGGGAACCGCTCCATGGTGAGCGGCCGGTCCCTGACCAGGGGTATCATGAACTCCGCCACGTCGCGGAAATAGCCGGCCATCTCCCCCTTCGTGATGCCGCCCGGGAACATTACCCGGTCGGGGTGGGTGATCTTCACTTCCTCACGGTCCGTGCCCGTCTGCATCCGCAATCGCCATGTAAAGATCGCGCGTGAAAAATATAAAACGCACTGTGGCCGCTGCGGCCGGGCTGCGACAGGGATACGGAGGGATACGGAGGGATACGGAGGGATACGGAGGGATAAGGAGGGATAAGGAGGGATAAGGAGGGATAAGGAGGGTACGATCGCGCGACGGCACCGGTAAGTTGCATTTTCACGTATCTGCAGGGCCTTTAGCGATAACACGACAATGTTTATAACGGATAAAATGCACTTACCAGACGGTAATGGCTGCGCTCAGTAATGTACCCCCGAAGAAAGACCGGACAATGCTCTATATCGGCATTATCGCGGTCATCGCAATCGCCATCATCGTCGGCGCCGTCCTGACCTACCTCTATTTCGACGACCAGGACAGGCAGAACAAGAACCGCGAGCGGCTGAAGCAGGCGTTCAGCGATCAGCTCAACGCGACGAACGCGTCGTACGCTTATGTCATGGCATATCCTGCGGCGCCGAACAAGAACTACGTAGAGGACTTCCGGGCGTGGATCGACGGGTACCGGCAGCGGGTGGCCGACTATTCGCATACGGTCGATACTCTGTTGTATAACGGGACAGAGCTCAAGATGGTGGTCGCCGCCGACAGCAGCGATTCAGCCAACGTGACGCAGGCCTGCAACCGGGCGAACGACACGGTCCGGTCGCTGAACGACAGCATCCAGCGCATCGAGACGGAGTACCTGAGCTACGTCGCGCTGAAGGACAACGCGAGCAAGGACTACCGGATGGCGCTGGAACGTTCGGCCGGCTTCTACAGCGCGGCCTGGGACCAGATGCACAACGAGACCACCTACATCGGCTCCGGTTTCTACCACAACTTCCTGAAGGCCTGCGAACAGAACATTACTTATTACAACCAGAGCATCCCCCTGGCGCAGAGCTATGGATGCATATACCAGAACTATCTGAAGGGCGACGACTATTACGCCGTCAACGCGACCATCGACGCGATGCACGGCAACGTCACGAAGCTGAAAGCCCGCTACAACGAGCTTTTGAAGCACATACCGAACGCCACCGTGAACCTGATGGACCTGAACACGGCCATCAACGAAAAAGGCCAGTTCCAGAAAGTCCAGAACTTCCAGGTCATCAACAACGACTTCCCGATGCTCATCTCGGACGTCGTCGTCCGCTTCCAGCTGATCAACAGGGCCACCGGGGCGGTCAGGAGCACCGCGGACGTGCCCGTCGAGATGGCCCCCGGGATCGGCTATTCCCGGTACATCTACCAGGCAGTCCTGCTCTGTGACGAGGGCGGCGACTACGATATCCGCTATACCATTACCTACGAATATTAAGGGTATAGTTCAATTTTTACCAGTGTGCCCGCGGTCAGCGGCGTCTCGCGCGCGCACAGTCGACGTGTCGCGATAGCTACGATGTATTGGTGACGGAACGCCAGGCGCGGTTAAAGGCCGCAGAGAACTCGATGGATGAAAAACGGGAATTTTCAGGTATAGGCTAATGAAAATCAGGCCTTATCAATGCAATTCGACTACTGTCACGCTCGCCAAGGGCGCCAGGGTGCCAAGAGCGCCAAGGACTGATTAATGACTGATTAATAAAGGTCATATCACAACATCTGTAAAGGCTTGGCGCTCTTGGCTTCCTGGTGCCCTTGGCGGGCGTGACAGGAGTCGCATAGCCTGTACAAGGATATTTTCATGGAAGTCGGTCGATGACCAGGGGTTTTGGTCAGGTATAGATGATGAAAAACGGGTAAGACCTGTCGCCAGAAACGTAG
>MVRA01000021.1 GCA_002067315.1 Methanocella sp. PtaU1.Bin125
GACGCGACCGGCCTGTTTGCAGGCGGCTTGCTCATCGGCGTGGGGCTGCTGCTTTACGCCGGGAACGTCGATATCATTAAAAACCCGTTACTCTCCCTAGGATGCGGCCTTCTGCTCGTCCTGTTTACGGTTTCGAGGTCTTTATTATCATGACTCAGTACATGCCGATAAAATTGCCTCTGATAAGGTACATGCCGATAAAATTGCCTCTGATAAGGTACATGCCGATAAAATTGCCTCTGATAAGGTACATGCCGATAAAATTGCCTGTGATAAAACCGATATACAAATTTTATTATAAAACAGTTTTTGATATCTTTAATGAGATCTTACTAAAAAATCCGGGCTACGTCAGCCATATTAGAATAAATAATAAATTTTATCAATTTCTTACTGTTCGGGATATACAATATCCTAATTATGACAAGTCTTAAATACTACAGAGGCAAATAAATTCTCTTTAATCATTCGTCAAGGAAGCATATGCGGGGGTATCGTATGAGTGGCATTAAATTACGTATCTGTGTTACAGCAATGGTTCTTTCGTTAATGGCCGTGCTGTTCTGTCTTAACTCTGACATTTTCATCGGGAACGCGGTCGCCGATCCCGGAGACAAGATCGAGCTCGTCAGCTATGGCGCTCCGCCACTGGTGGTCGACGGCACCGCGCTTATCCAGGCTAACGGCATGAGTACCACGAAAGTCCGGGCCTATGTCACCAGCGGTTCGGGCGAACCAAAGGGCGGCAAGACCGTTTACCTGAAGGATGTCAGCGGCCAGGTATTCGAAGTCGTTACGCTTGAGACCGGCTATACCCCCGTACTGCGAGTCGGCCCTCAAGTGTCCAGCTATAACGAGACGATCACCGCTTCCTTCTCGACTGACTTCACCGGCATGGTCGACACTTACCCGGTCCGGTTTGTCCAGGGTAACCTCGATGTCCGGGCAAGCAGCACCGACGTCAAAGCCGGCGACCCTATCACTATCTATGGTTCTTTCAAAGATGGTTCCAGCCCCATGGTCAACGTGCCCATCCTGCTGACGATCCTGAAATCGGATAATACCATGAGCCAGCTATTGATGAATACGGATATCAACGGCACGATCAGCACGACCTATAATTCGCCGGACAGGACCGGCATCAATATCATTACGGCCCAGATCAGCAAGCTCTCGCTGATGAGCACGGCGCTGGTCTACACGATCAACGATGAGGCCGATAACATCAGCATAAACATCTATCCATCGGATAGCGTGCTGGCCAACGGCAAGGAAAACCACATGATCTTCGCACAGGTGGTCGACAGGCTCGGCAATGGCGTCGGCGGCGGCATACCGGTGACGATTTCCAACGAGTACGGCGATAGCGTCGTCGTCTACACGAGCAACTACGGCTGGGTCAACGCAGTGTCTATGCCGTCGATCTATCCTGGCGTAGTCAACTACACTGCCAGCACGATTAACAACATCACTGTCCCGTTCTCCCTGTATTACACGACGGGCGCCCCTTCGACCATGACGCTGAACGCGTACCCGCGGAACATCGCGAGCGGCGAAGTGATTAACGAAAATATCAAGTATGATATTCACACGTCACAGATTGTCGCCTACGTGGCGGATAATTACAGCCACCCGTTGCAGGGGCAGCCGGTGACGTTCAGTCTCACCGACAACAACGGGACCTTTAAAGACTCGAATGGTAACTATGTTAGCACCATCAGCGGATATACCGATGTTAACGGCCAGTTCATCGCTCCCCTGAATGTCAGCCCGACCGCCTATTACCAGGGCGTACTGAATATCAACGCCGTCAACCATAACGATACCTGGGGCACGCATCTGGAAGCGGCGACGTCCGTTACTTATACGAACCAGTCACATCTCAACGTGAGCACATCAGTGGATAAGCACACGGTAGAGGTGAACGACACGTTCAACGTGACCGTTAAGGTGGACGGTGTCGGATGGCAGGAAGGCCGTCAGCCGATCGATCTCATGCTGGTCATCGACAAGTCGGGCAGCATGGGCGACGCGATGAACAACATCGGCGGCCACTTCGTCTATAACCCGTCGGAAGGCGGCTGGTTCAATTCGACCGATTTCAACGGCGACCAGAACGTCGTCCCGACCACCAACACGTATGTCAAAGTGGGATCGTTCGAGCACACCCGCTCGACGCGCATGATCGTCAACCTGGACCAGATCAACCCGGTCCCGACGCCCATTCCGACGCCTCAGGCTGCCTTCTCCGGCACGCCCCTGACCATTTACACGGGCGACCAGGTGACCTTCACTGACGCGAGCACGGGGTACCCGGACAACTGGCTATGGGACTTCGGCGACGGTAACACCAGCAGCGCGCAAAACCCGCCGGCAAAGACCTACTACACGACCACCCCGGGCAGGAAATATACCGTGACGCTGACGGTTAGCAACGGCGCCGGGTCCGACACGGAGACGAAGACGGACTACATAACGGTCAACATGAGGGCTCCGGTGGCCAGCTTCACCGCCTCGCCCACGACGGGGATATGGCCCCTGAACGTGAGCTTCACCAGCACCAGCACGGGAGACGAGCCGTTGACCTACCAGTGGAGCTTCGGGGACGGATCGCCGAACAGCACGGTTAAGAACCCGTATCATATTTACACCACGCCAGGCACCTACACTGTCAACCTGACGGTCACCAACCCCGTCGGGTCGAGCTCGCAGTCCCGCTCGGGCCTGGTCCAGGTGAGCAACCCCAGCAACCCCGTGGTGGCGTTCACCGCTAACAAGACGAGCGGCTACAAGCCGATGGCGGTCCGGTTCACGAGCACCTCGACCGGCGCCGGCGTCCTGACCTATAACTGGTCGTTCGGCGACGGCAACACCAGCACGCTGCAGAACCCGACGAACCTCTATAGCGTGGCGGGGACGTACACGGTCAGCCTGCGGGTGACCAGCAACTATAGCGGGTACGTCACGGAGAATACGCTGACCCGGACGAA
>MVRA01000022.1 GCA_002067315.1 Methanocella sp. PtaU1.Bin125
GATGAGCTGGTGGGACTACGGGCACATCATCACCTACGTCGCCCACCGCATCCCCAACGCCAACCCGTTCCAGGCAGGCATCGTCGAGAACAACGCGACAGACGGGGCCTCGAGGTTCTTCCTGGCCACGGAAGAGAGCGACGGCTACCGGAACCTGCAGAACATGGGCAGCCGGTACGTGATGATCGACAACCAGATGGCGACGGGCAAGTTCGTCCCGATCCAGAAATGGGTCAGCGACACCCAGTACTGGTATGCGCAGATCGCCTTTAACATCACCTCGGGATACCAGGTGCCCATCATCGTGGACAGCCCCAAGTTCCAGAGCTGCATGTTGAGCCGCCTGTACTATGACGACTGTAACGGCATGAGCCACTTCCGGCTGGTCTACGAGAGCCCGGGAAGCTACTACGTCTCCACGAAGATCGCGGACCTGAACAGCTACCAGCAAGGCTACGGGTACGTCCCGTTCTCCGACCGGTACTTCATACCTTCGGAAAATTATACAGAGATGTATGACCTATATATCAATACGATCAGCCCGATGCCGCTGAGCCAGTCGGACATGTCGCAGTTCTTCTACGACAGCCGGCCGCCGGTCAAGTACGTAAAGACCTATGAAGTGGTGAAGGGCGCGACGATCACCGGTACGGCCCCGGCTAACGAGAGCGTCACGGCGACTGTCACGCTGGGCATCGCCAACCGCACGTTCAATTACACGCAGACGGTGAAGGCAGACGCCAGCGGCATGTTCGCGATCGTCGTACCCTATTCGACGGACGCGATGCAGGGCGAGGGATACTCGTCCGACGTGAGCCCGCGGTCACAATACACCATCACCTGCGGCAATTCGACTGCCACGGTCGCGGTACCTGAGCGGGCGGTCATGAACGGCGAGACCGTCCAGGTCAGCCAGAGCCTGCAGGGATAACGCCTGGCCAGGGAAAGATATGAGAGACAATGTCTGCATCCTGATACCCACCCTGAACGAGGGCAGGACCATCGGCCACCTCGTGAACGCCTACAGGGAGCTGGGCTTCGGCGACATCATGGTCATCGACGGCCACAGCTCCGACAATACGGTAGCCGAGGCCACGAAGGCCGGCGCGCGCGTGGTGCAGCAGAACGGCAGGGGCAAAGGGATGGCCGTCCAGCAGGCCTTCAACATGATCGACAAGGAGATCACGGTCATGGTGGACGGCGACGGCACCTACATCCCCGCGGAGGTGGACCGGCTGATCGCGCCGATCGCCGCGGGGGCGGCGGACCAGGTCATGGGCAACCGGTTCGCTAACTACAGCAAAGGCGCCTTCACCCTGCTGAACCACCTGGGCAACAAGCTGCTCAACTGGGCGTTCAACTTTACATATCACGTCCGCTATAACGACCTGCTGACCGGGTACCGTGCGTTCAATAAGAAAGCGTTGAAGATGATGAACCTCAACCAGAGCGGTTTCGGCATCGAGACAGAGCTGACCGTCGAGTGCATCAAGAAGGACCTGCGCATCTGCGAGGTGCCGATCACCTACCAGGCCCGCCTGTCGGACGCGCCGACCAAGCTGAACCCGCTCGGCGACGGCGTCAAGATCGGCTACACGATCTACAGCCTGGGCAAGACGTATAACCCGATGATGTACTCGACCATCCTCTCGTTCCTGTTCATGGGGACCGGCGTCCTGATGGGCCTGTACATCGTCTACGATCGCTTTTTCGTGTCGCCCCCGATCGACCACATCCCGCTGACCATACTGGCGACGCTGCTGATCACCTTCGGCTTCCAGATCTTCGTCTTCGGGTACCTGATCGACATGATCTTCGTCTCGCAGCGCGAGATGCTGCGGGAAATCCGCAAGCGTTGACGACCGGACGACCTTATTCCATATGCCTGGTATGCAGGGAATTTTTAGCTAATCGGCAGACGTGACTGACATCAAAAAGTATATCTTCACGAAGGTATTATTCAGCGAGAGAATACGCCGGGAGAGCCCCGTCATCGGCATCCTGCGATGAGTACGCGTCGCGGGTTCTGCCGTCGATCGGCGGCTCACGGAAGGGATCACTTGTGGCTGGATTCAGGTCGAACACAATGGTCGCAGCGCTTATCTGCGTCCTGATTATCGCGTGCATGCTTTCAGCGCTTACGGCCGGCGAAGCCGCGGCAGACGATAATAACAACGCGACCGCGACTCCGGATTATAACATCACTATTCCGCCGCTGCCCATCGGGACGCCGACCCCGACGCCGCCGGCCGAGCGGCAGGTCTTCTTCGACGCCCGCTGGGATACGGACCATGTCTCGGTCCAGGTGAACAATAACGGCCCGGCGATCACGGTCGAAGCCTGCATCGGCTCGCTGGCCAACAAGACGACGGCGCAGGTGGGCGCGGGCGCCAGCGTGAAGGTGCTGACGCAGGCGATCGACGCGAAGGACGGCGACATCATCCGGTACTGGTTCAAGGCTTACGAGAACGGCACGCTGATCGACTCGATGGACGGCAACGTACAGGTCGAGGCCCGGCCGACGATCGCGCCGGAGACGGCCATCGTCACCGGGACGGTCAGGGACGCTTCCTCGAACGCGGCCATCGCGGGCGCGGAGGTTACGTTCGTGCCCAGAGACTTCGACCGGAACTACCCTGAAGCCACCACCGACAGCGCGGGCACCTTTACCACGTCCGGCAAGATGTCACCCGGCGTTTACTATCTCACGGTCAGGGCATATGGCTACGAGCCCAAAACGCTGACCATTGATGTCGGCAACGGGGCACAGCAGCTTTCGGAGCCGATCACGCTGGTACGCTCCGCAGGCCCGTCGCCGACGCCAGGGCCGAGCGCGACGCCCACCCCGACGCCGGGCTCCCCGATAGACGCGTGGATGAACCTGCTGTACAACCCGACCGTCTGCGTCAGCACGATCGCCATCGCGCTCGGCGGAGCGGTCAGCGCCACCGCCATCTACGAGTGGACCCTCAAGCAGCGCGAGCGCAGGAAGAAAGACGGCGAGCAAAAATAGCCGCAATTTGTTATCTATCCCGTGTAGCGGCACACAGGGCGCGGTTAAAGGCCGCAGAAAGCGCAGAGGAGCGCAAAGAACGCAGTTCCCTTTTTGGTTTAACGCTATACGATATCTAAAAATGAAACTGCGGTCTCTGCGGCTCTCTGCGTTCTTTGCAGCCTTTAACCGTGCTGCCGTTCCTTCACGCATAGCATGACGATAGTCCGATTTTCATTATCTTGTACCTGACCAGG
>MVRA01000023.1 GCA_002067315.1 Methanocella sp. PtaU1.Bin125
GCAGCGGCCTGGCGGTCCAGGAGTTCCTGATCCTTCCGGTGGGAGCAGACACCTATCGCGAAGGCCTGCGGATGGCCGTGGAGACCTACCACACGCTGGGCAATATCCTGAAGGCGAAGTATGGCCCGACGGCCAAGAACGTGGGCGACGAGGGCGGCTTTGCCCCCGCGATCAAGACCACCCGGGACGCGCTCGACGCCATTATGGAAGCGATCGACCAGGCCGGCTACAAGGGCAAGGTCAAGCTGGGCATGGACGCGGCCGCCTCCGAGTTCTACAAGGACGGCAAATACCAGATCGACGGCAAAGCGCTCACGACCGATAAGCTGGTCAGCTACTACGTGGATATCCTCAAGGACTACCCGATCATCGTCCTCGAGGACCCGTTCTCCGAGGAGGACTGGGACGGGTTCGTCGCCATCACGAAAAAGGCGGGCAAGGTCACCGTCATCGGGGACGACATTTACGTCACCAACGTCAAGCGCCTGAAGAAGGGCATCGATATGGGCGCGGCCAACGCGCTGCTGCTGAAGCTGAACCAGATCGGCACCGTGTCCGAGGCGTTCGACGCCGCCGAGATGGCGTTCCGGAACAAGTATAAGGTCGCCGTCAGCCACCGGTCGGGCGAGACCTGCGACAGCATCATCGCGGACGTCGCCGTGGCGCTGGGCGCGGAAATCCTCAAGACCGGCGCGCCGGCCCGGAGCGAGCGGACGTCCAAGTACAACCAGCTCCTGAGAATCGAGGAGAACCTGGGGAGCGCGGCGAAATATACGCGCCTGTAGGCGCACCGGGAATAAAACAAGGGCGGGCAGGATGCCGGGCGTCGTTTCCCGCGCCGCCCGGACTCTTTTTTACCGCTCCTGACGAGATGTCTTTAGCCGCGAGCAGCGCCACTGCGTAGAAGAACAGGCCGGCGTACTCGTACACGATCTCGTCTTCACTGTCATTCCTGGCCGCGATGCTATCGTTATCCCTGGCCGGGCGCGAGGCCGGACACCTTTTCCCGGATTTCCTCCAGCGCTTTTCTGTGGGTCTCGAGAGCGGCCTTCATACTTATTAACTCGGCCGAACGAAGCTCTCTGTCGGCGGACGACCGCGCCTTTTCCGCGCGCGCCCGGGCGGCGGCGGCGCTCATAGAGGCGATCAGCGACTCGATGGTCGACCGCTGGTGCGCTTTCAGCTCGCCCGCGGCCCGCGTGAGCGTCTCGGCGAACGCGTACCGGACCCGGCCCGTGTTCTGGTCGACGAGCTGCATGACCTTTTCCTCGATCCCGCCCCTGATCGCCTTCCTGAAGAGGGGAAACGGCAGCACCATATTGATCGACCGGAGGATGGCGCCGGTCAGGAGATCATTGTCCAGGATCTCGTCCACCTGGTAGAACAGCTGCGTACCGGCCGCCATCTCGCGGACGCCGGTGATATGGCCCGCGTCGACGCTGAAGACGTCCGAGGAGATCTGCCCGATCTTCCGGGCCAGGCTGTCGTTGCCCTCGTAGTAGGCCTTCGCCAGCTCTTCGTATCGCCCCGATATCTTCTGCTCCTCCCGGACCCGCCACCCTTCGACGGCTTCCGTCACCCGGGTTTGCAGCCCCTGGTTGACCAGCCCCAGCAGCTCTTTGTTACCGGAGCCGTCGTAGCTGTCGATCAGGCCGGTGATCTCTTTGATGATCTTCGGCTGGCATTCGGCCTTCAGGGCGACGATATCGTCCTCGATCATGCGTTCGATGTTGCCGATGTTCCAGTCGATCAGGTGGGCGTTCGCCTCCTTCTCCCGCCGGATCTTCTCCATCTCCGCATCGAACGCGGCGATTTTCGCGTCGAGGGCCTCGAGGGACATCCGGCCCGCGTTTTCCTCCAGCTCGATCAGCATCTTCTTCGACTCGATCGCCCTCAGCCCCCGGCTGACGACGGAGAGCAGGAACAGCTTGCCCTTTTCCTGGACCAGGAAGCGTTCCAGCGCGCGCTCGAACTCCGGGTATCCGCTCTTTTCCAGGAGCTCCGGGTCGTTTCGCAGCTTCGCTTCGAGGGCCTGCCGGGACGACATGGGGAAGATGCGGATCTCCTCCCGGCCGAGCTTCTGGCCTATCGCGCGGGCGTTGAAGCCGACGGCATGCCGGAGGTCGTCCTCGTCGACGTAGTCAATCTTGTTCAGGATGAAGAAAAATTTGCCCGAGCTCCGGCTGACGTCGGCCAGAAACTGCATCTCGACGTCGCTGATGGGCGGGTCGACCGACAGCATGAACACGGCGGCGTCGATCCGGGACAGGAAGCCGTACGTCGTGGCCGTGTTGTGGGCAAACGTCGAGCCGATGCCGGGGGTGTCGATGATCGCGAAGCCGTCGCGGAGGTACCCGGACGGGTAGCTGACCTCGACGTGCCGC
Organism: Methanocella sp. PtaU1.Bin125; assembly: GCA_002067315.1. Classification (GTDB taxonomy): domain Archaea; phylum Halobacteriota; class Methanocellia; order Methanocellales; family Methanocellaceae; genus Methanocella_A. The sequence goes on from MVRA01000023.1 coordinate 2,385, forward strand.
ACGCCTTTGGCGTTCTTAGGGTTGCCGCTTTCCGTCACGTAGTCGGCCAGCCGGTCGGGGCTGATGACCTCGGTCGCGCCCCCGTTGAAGACGACCCGGACCGAAGGCTCCGGCCCGTACTTCAGGATGGTGACGATGGAGGTATGGGGCACGATGGCCGTAGGGAGCACCTTCGCGCCCAGCAGCGCATTAATGAAGGTCGTCTTCCCCCGCTTGAACTGGCCGAGCACGGCCAGGTTGAAGCTGTCGGCCTCCAGCTTCTGCCCGAGCGTGTCCACGGTACCGGCAAGCTCCCGGTCATCCCCGCTGGCCAGCAGGCTTTTTATCTGCGCGAGCTGATCGCCGATTTCCTTCTTGATATCGCCGTACCGCCGGTCGCCGGGCGATGGCCCGGGGAATCTTTCGGTGACAATAGATGGGCTCGATGTCATAGCTATCTCCTGGAAAATAGAAGCTATCAGCCCTTGCGGCGGTTCTGCGTACAGCTATGGCGAGCTTCATCGCCGGACTCTGATCGTCATTTATGATGCCGGGATGAAATAAAGGTTATCGTCGGGCTCGCTCCGGCCCCGACGATACGCTTTTCAGCAGGCGGATCTGTTCCCGGAGCGCTTCCTGCAGTTTCTCGATCTGCTCCCGCTCATCGGCCGAGTCCGGGGGCCCGTACTTCCGGCCCAGCCGGCCCGGTTCGATGTCGTGGACGAGGTTTTCCATGCTCTCGGCCAGGACGAAGATTTTCCACCTCAGGTCTGCCCGGTCCTTCGAGATGCCGAACTCATCGAAGTATCTCTCGATGATCCCCTCCATGTTTGCGATGGCAGCGTCAGCCGTTTCTCGCTCCCCGGGCGAGAGCTGATCGCCGGGACGATCGTATCCGCGATTGTCCTCGTTAAGGGCTGCTCTTAGCTCCTGGAGGTAAGCGGTGATCGTGAGCATCGTCGACTTGATCGCGCGTCCGTGCGGGCCGTTCACGAGAGTATGAAGGGACCAGAGATTAATATTTTTTATCCTGTCGGCTATGCTAAGCCCAGTTTTTCCTTTGCTATCTGTGCCGCCGCCGCGCCCGAGAGCAGCATGCCCCCGAAGATGGGGCCCATGCGATGCCCGCCGGCGACGGCGTTGGCGGCCATGCCTGCCACGATCAGCCCGGGATAGACTTCCCGGGTGGCGATTTCCAGCTCCCGTTCCCCGGCGTCGGCCCACATGGACTTCTCTCCCGCGATGCCCAGG
>MVRA01000024.1 GCA_002067315.1 Methanocella sp. PtaU1.Bin125
CTGAACTTCCTGCTGTCGGACGGCGAGACGCTGTACGCGTTCAGCCATCACCCCGAAAAGCCGATGTACTACACCGTCAGGGAGACGGCCGGCGGCAGCTCGCTGATGATCGCCACGCAGACCCTGGACGCGGGCAACTGGAGGCCCCTGCCCGACGACCGCCTGATTATCGTCAGCCACGGCAGGCTGCTGGCTACCTCTGATCCCGTTTAAAGCTGGCTCTTTCTCGCCCTGATCGGTTCGGTCTCTTCCAGCAGCGAGGCGACCTCCCGCCCCCTCTGCGTCAGCGAATAGATGACGAGCGAGCCCTTGACCTTGTTATAAGTCACCAGTCCCAGGCTGGTCAGGGACGTCTCGACGTTATATCCTTTACCGTCGCCGAGGATCGCTCCTTTCGTGTTCGTGTAGCTGGCCGCGATGTTCCGGGAGATGTCGAAGATCGGCACCCCGGACGGGTAGACCTTCAGGTAGAGTAGAATGTCGCGCCTGATGCTGCTCCTCTCCAGCGAGAAGTACAGGTCGTACCCCAGCCGCTTGATCCGGTTCTTCGTGTTGTTTCTTATCGTAGCCAGCCTCCGGTATGTCCCTTATTCTATAACTGTCGTATATGCGAGGGCTTATAAAGCGATTATCGCCACAACGTTGAACTGAAATTTTCAGTTCAACGATCTGGCCATAAGCGCTAAGTCTTGAATGACAGACGCTTATACAGGTGTATTGATATGCGGTTCAAGACAATCGTAGCGCTGTTACTCTTTGTAGCGGCAATCGGTATTGTGGTGTTGGCAACGCCCGCTTCGGCGGCTAAGCCCGGTAACACGATAACATATGCAGGGCCTGACGGGTATATCATAACGATATCAAAGGTATCTCCGGATATGATGTTCACGATGAGCACCTGGAGTTCTATTGCTCAGGGACAGTTTCAGTGGCATGGAACGAACATCAATTACTACACAGAAAGCAGACAGACGTACCTCTACTGGGGGAATCCTACAAATTCGCTCAGGCTAAAAATATTCTCGCCAGATGGTAATGTATTCGGCCCGTTCTATGACTCATCCGATGGGATTGTTAATGGCGCGATCCTCGTACAGATCTCCCGGCCCGGTGGCATTGCCCAGGGTACATGGGTTGACGAAGTATATGGCTATAGAGTGAGCGGTGTACAAAGTTATAATATCTAAGCTATCATAGTTGATTTTATGCGGTGCTGGCGATTATTCGTTTACAGCTTCTTATTTTTTTCTTTTATATCTTTGACAGCCAGTGCTCAAGATGGTTATATCATCTCCTTCCCGGACACTGTTAGCGATAATATTGAAAAAAGAATCACATTGTCGTTCTGGCAGTTACCCGATTGGATGAAGCTTTTCTATGCTTCTTCGATGGCGGTAGCCTTCCTCACTCTTCTTAAGCTTTTACCATTCGTGCTGGGCAAGATCGAAGATCTCCTGAAAAACCAGAACAGGAACGCCATCCTCAACTACATATATGCGAATCCCGGCACGACCATCGCCCGGATATCGGAGGAGCAGCAGATCGAGCGCGGGATGGTCAAGTATCACCTCTATAAGCTGGAGACCGAGGGCAAGATCGTCCTCCGGCGCATGGGCAAGTACTCGCGGCTATTCCGGAACTCCGGCACCTACGGGGACGACGAGCAGAAGGTCATCGCTCACCTGCAGAACCGGAACAGCCGGTCCATCCTGATCCTGATCCTCGAGCAGCCGGGGATCACCAACCAGGAGCTGACGGAGCGTCTCGGCGTCGAAAAGAGCGCCGTCCACTGGCACATGGAAAAGTTCATTTCCGACGGCCTGGTCCGGTTCGAGCCGTACGGGAAATACAAGCGCTACTTCGTCATCGAGAACGCGTCGATCATGCTCCAGAAGCACACGGAACAGGCCGTTACCTGACCCGTGACAGTTTTATTCATATGTGGTAAGTCAGGTAGTTACACACCTGTCCGTAATCCTTTAAATCTCTCTTGTGTCTTTTTTACATTGGGTATGCAGGTACTTTTACGCAGTTAGCCGCGAAGGCCGGGCCAGGGCGCGGGCGGCCGGGTGCATGAGGTTACGGATAGTACGTTGTCCGTTTCTTGTTCTCCCGTTACGCCGGGCGATGGCAGGCGGTCCTGCGGGTCGGGGGTACGCGGATGGAGATACAAAAAAGCCGGACGGACGAGAGCTTCACTTTCATGACTGACGTGAGCGGCATCATCACCATCGTCAGCCCCCGGGTTTACCATTTCCTCGGCTACACGCCGGCGGAGCTGATCGGCAGGCCGTTCTTCGACCTTATCGCGGCGGGCACCGTCAGGCAGTCCGCCTTTGTCCGGGACGCCCTCACCGGAAAGATGCCGTTCCGGTGCCTGTATCTGTCGCTGACGGGCCCGCGCGGCCTGGTCGTCGACGCCGAGATCAGCGGCCTGCCCCTGGCCGAGACGGGGCGCGCGTGCGGCTGCCACGGCATCGTCCGCCGCCTGTATGTGCGGCCTTCGACCGCTGAAGCGGCGAGCGATCACGCATCGCAGGCCGAGCTGCTCCTCGATCTGGTCTGCCACGACCTGAACAACATGAACCAGATCGAGGGAGGGTATATCGAGCTGGCGATGGGCACGCTGCGCCCGGACAGCGACGCTTACGGGTACCTGGAGCGGTGCGCGGCGATGCTGGAGACCAACTCGCGCCTCCTCCACAACGTGCAGAAGCTGCAACAGATCAGCTCCGGCGTCAGCACCCCGGAGCGGGTCGATCTCGGGCGCATCCTGGCCGAGTCGCTCCGCCAGTTCGAACAGGCGCGCGAGCGGGGCGTGACGATAGACTACAGCCCCGCGTGCGGGTGCTACGTCATGGCCAACGAGCTGCTGAGGGACGCTTTCGTCAACGTCATCGGCAACGCCATCCGGCATCACCCCGAAGGCACGCCGGTCATCCGCGTCATCGTCGGCGAAACGATCGAGGGGCCGGAAAAGTGGTGCATGGTGTCCGTCGAGGACGACGGCCCCGGGATACCGGACGACCTGAAAGCCCGACTCTTCAACCGCTTCCAGCAGGGCCCGGGGGTCACGGGCGGGACCGGCCTCGGCCTCTACCTGGTCAAAAAGCTGGTCGAGAGCTTCCATGGCCGCGTCCGGATTGAAGACCGCGTCCCCGTGGATTACGCGAAAGGCAGCCGGTTCGTGATCGTGCTGCCCGCGGCCGACCGGTAAACTGCGCATCATGCGGAGTTAAAGTTTTAATATGGATAGTTCCGAATTGATCAGGTTTAAATAGCCTTCGTTGAATATATGATAGCGATAATCCGTGGATGACATCGAGCGATACCTGGATTTCTTCGGCCTGGGCCGGGACGTCAGCCCGGGCGAGCTGAAGGCGGCCCGCAACCGTTTCCTGAAGACTTACCACCCTGACAGCGCCGGACAAGGCCGCGAAGACATGGCGAAGATGACGAACATCGCCTATGAGAAAATCAGCGCGTTCATCAAAAACCGCGACCGGAGGGGTGCTGCCGCGGGCCGACCGCCCGCTGCCGAAGGCCTGATCCGCCGGCCCGAGGACGAGTATTACCGTCAGAAGGCCGACGCGTACCTGCGCCGGCAGTCCCGCCAGCACGGCGCCGGGCTGAGCCCGTATCGCCCGGGGTCCGGGGACCTCTACGGGGACGAGGGGGGCCTCAGCTACAAGCGTTGCTTCGTCGATGCGGTGCTCAATTATACTTACTGTGCTTCGATCATCAAGGACGTCGGATACACGTGCGGGTGGTACCTGAACGTCTTTCCGCTCAGGGTGCTGGCCGCGTGGGTCTACCAGGTATACCCGGACTGGGACGGCAATCGCAAGGCGATCCAGGCCCGGATCCGGGGCGAGGACTACCGGAAGCTGTTCGTCCGGGCGGTCGGGGAGTACGCGAAAGAAAAGCGCTGCACCGTGAAGGACGCGCTGCTGGCCTTTCGCATACCGGCCTCGAAGTACTATTACTGGAAAAGCTGCAAATAGGCCCGGAGTCAGGCGCGCCAGCGGCGGAACCATCCCCGGACCGTCGCCGCGTAATCGTCCTTTCTCCGCTGGTACTCCCGTACCCGGGACGCGTTGGCCCCCGACGGGTGGGGGAAATTCTGCAGGCACCGTTCCCGGTCCAGCGAGCCCTCCTCGACGAGCAGCCGGACGGCCGAGGAGACCGCCTTGCCAAGCGGGATGACCAGCGCGAAGGGCATGCTTTGCAGCTCCTCCGCGAGCGTC
>MVRA01000025.1 GCA_002067315.1 Methanocella sp. PtaU1.Bin125
CTGTCAGGTTCAGTTTCTGAGTCAGCAGCTTCTGCTCGATGACCTGCTTGTTGTCTTTTATTTTCTTAGAATAACTGGGAAACATCTAACTTCTCCTCCACTTCACTCCGTAGTAAGCGTGATCGCACGCTGAGGGCATACCTCTAAACAAACCCCGCAACCGTTGCACACTTCCTCGTCAATAACGACCGCCTTGCCGTTCAACACGTTGTAGGTCTTCTTCCTGGTCACCGGGTTGGCAACCGTCAGCTCTAACGCGTTGACCGGGCAGGCGACAACGCAATTGTTGCAGCCCGTGCAGGTCCTGTTCTGGATGTCTAAAGATATCGTCGTCACGTCAACACCAGCCGATCATTCCTTGAAGATCTTGAAGATCTGGTCGGTTCCGGTGGACGCAAGCCGCTTCCGCTCCTCGGGCTCCTCTGCGAAGCCGAGTACCTGCAGCTTCATGTCGACGCCCGGCACGTAGCCGAACATCGCCTCGACGTCCTTGTGGACCATGTGCATGATCTTCGCGTTGTCGATTTCAGCCGGGCAGAGCTCCTCGCACTGGCCGCAGTTGATGCATGAGTCGGCCACGTGGGTGAACCGTATCAGGTGGAACATGAATCCTGGCGGGATGGCACCGGACGGGACGAAGTAGGGTTTCTTGGTGCTGCACTCGGTACAGTAGCAGATGGGGCAGTTTTCGACGCAGGCATAGCACCGGATGCACCGGGAGGTGTCCTTCATGATCGCCTGCAGGCGTTCTGTGCCGTTGCCATAGGAGTTGAAGTCCTTTTCGCGCCACTTGTCCGCGAGCTTGTGCATGGCGCCTTCGACCTTGCCACGGATCTCTTTACCCTTATCCGGAGCGGGCTGGGACTCGATGGCTCCTGCCGCGATCGCCTTGTTTAAAGCCATGGCGCCCTTCTCGCTGCAGACCTCGACGAACGTGGCCTTCCCGGCCTTGTCGCCGATGACGCCCCAGTTGCCGCAGGCCAGGTCCGCCTGCCGCGGGACCTTCGTCTTGCACCGGCGGCAGTTACCGCGCCGGCCGTAGCCCTGCTCTTCGAGCTCGTCGATGGAGATGCCCTTGTGCTTGCCGTCCGCCGTCTGGATGATGAACTGGCCCTTGTCGATCTCTTCCTTGACCACGGTATCCGGGTCGACGCCGAACTTTTCTTTGATCATCTTCCGGGCCATCGTAGGCTTTACCGTGCCGCCACAGTTGACACCTATCATGACAATGTTGTCCAGGTTGATCTGGTTCCGCTTGGCCATCTCGTACATGGCCATCGCGTCGCAGCCCTTCACGACGACACCGATCTTCATGTCGGGCGCCGCATTGAGCACACATTTCGTGAGCTGCTTGGGTACCAGCAGCGTGCCGCAGTGGAGCGAGCCTGCGGTCTGGATGACGTCCTTGGGGTCGGTGATGAGAGCGGGCTCCGCATCGTAAATGTCAACCCCTTTCTTCATCGCATAGACCGCGTCGACCATCTTGCTCTCCAGCATGTACTTGAGCATCGCGGTGATCACGCCACCGGTCTCGCCCTTCTCCTGGATCGCGCTGTCCTTGGCCCACGCGTATAATAAATCGCCTTTTGCCACCATTTTTAGGCCTCCTTGATCTTTTCAACCCTGATCGCACAGGCCTTGAACTCCGGGATCTTGGCGGTCGGGTCGAGCGCGTTGTTGGTGAGCTTGTTCGCCGCGCATTCAACATAGTGGAATGGCATGAACACTTCGTTCTGCTTGATGCCGTCGGTCACTCTCGCGGTCACGTTCAGAGTGCCGCGGCGGGTGGTCGCCTTGACGACCTCTCTGTCCTTGATGCCGAGCCGCTTCGCGTCCTCGGTGTTGATCTCGATCCAGCTCTCCGGCTCTTCGTTCTCCAGCGACGGCGACCTCCGGGTCATCGAACCGGTGTGCCACTGCCAGATGCATCGGCCGGTGGTCAGGATCATCGGGTATTCCGCGTCCGGGACCTCTGCGGGCGGCTTGAACTCGATCGGCGTGAAGATGCCGAGGCCGTCCGGGTGGGCGAACTTCTGGGTGTGCAGGATCGGCGTGCCCGGGTGGTCTGCGGTCGGGCAGGGCCAGTGGGCCGCTTCCGGCTTCTCCAGCCGCGCGTAGGACAGACCGCCGTAGGACGGGGTGACCTTGGCGACCTCGTTGAAGATCTCCTCCGGGCTCTTGAAGCTGAACTGCTTCCCGAAGCCCATCTTCGTGGCGAGCTCGCACATGATCTGCCAGTCGGCCTTCGCCTCTCCGGGCGGCTCCACGGCCTTCCTGAACCGCTGGACACGGCGCTCGGTGCTGGTCTGGGTTCCATCCTTCTCCGCATAGCAGGCCGCCGGCAGGACTACGTCCGCGAGGGCTGCCGTCTCAGTCAGGAAGATGTCCTGCACGACGAGGAACTCGAGGTTCTTCAGCGCGTGCTCCACGTGGGTAAGGTCCGGGTCGGAGACCATCGGGTTTTCGCCCATGATATAGAGGCACTTGAGCTTGGGCGGGTTGTCACAGAGCACGTTGATCATTTCGGTAACCGTGTACCCGACCTTGCCGGGCGCGACATCGCAGCCCCAGGCTTCCTTCATCTTGTTCACGTTCGCCTCGACGATCACGGCCTGGTAGCCGCTGTACACGTTGGGCAGCGCGCCCATGTCGCAGGCGCCCTGCACGTTGTTCTGGCCACGCAGCGCGTTGACGCCGCAGCCGGGTTTGCCCAGGTTGCCGGTGAGCATCTGAATGTTGGCCACGGACTTGACGTTGTCGACGCCGGTGGTGTGCTGGGTGATGCCCATGGAGTAGAGTATGCATGCAGAGGGCGACTTGGCGAACCACTCGGTCGCGGTCTTCAGGTCGTTGACCGATATGCCGCAGATCTGCGAGACGTTCTCGAAGCTGTACTCGGGCTTCATGACGACGGCCTTGAGCTTCTCGAAGTCCTTGGTCCTCGTCGCGATGAACTCCTTGTTTTCCCAGCCGTTCTTGATGATGTACTGCATCATCGAGTTCAGGATCGCGACGTCGGTGCCGGAGTAGAAGGAGGCATAGAGGTCAGCCTGCTTCGCAGTAGGCGTAAATCTCGGGTCGAAGCAGATCACCTTGGCGCCCTTCATCTTGGCCCGCATGATATTCCGGCCGATGAGCGGGTGCTGCTCGAAGGTGTTGCTGCCCAGAACAAAGATGCATTTTGACTCTGCGATGTCGCCGATGCTGTTGGTCATCGCACCGGACCCGAAGGCACCGGCAAGGCCGACGACCGTCGACGCGTGGCAGAGACGGGCGCAGTGGTCCACGTTCGGCGTCTTGAGCACCGTGCGCGCGAACTTCTGCATCAGGTAGTTCTCTTCGTTCGGGACACGGGCAGAGGCCAGACAGGCCATCTCTTCCGGCTTGAACGACTTGAACTTCTTAACGATCAGGTCGTAGGCTTCGTCCCACGTCGCTTCGACGAACTTCCCGTCCTTCTTAATAAGTGGCTTCTTTAACCGATCCTCACGGTGTATGAACTCGTGCGCGTAGCGGCCCTTGGGGCAGAGCTTACCCTCGTTCACCGGGTGGCGCTGCCAGGGTGCTACGTTGACGACTTTTCCATCACGCACGACAAGGTTCAATCCGCACCCCGTACCGCAGTACGGACACGTTGTGGACACTATTTTCATATCCATTGATAAACCTCTCGGACACTATACCTATTGCAATTACTTTTCGTTAATAGATGATAAATATAACTAATATCCGCTTATTTATGGAAAAGGTCATATATAATTACGGGAACGTTTTAGAGAAATTATCTCAGACGACCGTTTTTTTCAGTGATATTTATCATCTTTTGACCTATAACTTATGTGTCTGTCTAATATAATAAATAGTTTGAGCGTAATCTGACCAGGCAATGTTCCGGCAATAAAATTTTTACATAAACTCAAGCAGCAGGTATATAGCTAACTAAGTAGCTATAAAGAAACTCTTTCCGGGCGCATGAAAAAAAGTTGAGCTCCCGCAGGAAGGGCGCCAGTCAGGAATCTTACATAATATAATACTGTTCTTCCACTTTGAGATTGATGTCGCCCCGCATGGTGTAGACCTTCGAGCTGGCGTCGTGCTGCAGGATCACCCGCTCCACACGGTAACCGTTATCCCGGAGCGCGTCCCCGATTGCTGTCGCCATTTTCCGCATGATATCGATAAATTTGGCGGGGTTCTCGCTGACGGGAATGTCGACGGTGGAGTGGACGATTACACGGCCGTTCATGATGAACTCCGAGACGCGGTAGATATGGCCGTCCCGCTCTTCCTGCCCGATGACCCTGAACTCGACGTTCGCATAGTGATCAGAGAGGTAACGTGTCGTAGATAATGTCGAATCGAGCAGGACTTTATACCAGGGTACCATGGTAATTACACCGGGATTGCTGTAGCAGCTACACTAATATTATATTAGTAAATAAACAGGAGTGGACATCTCGATATGAGATGTCCGCATTTAAATATACTCGCCGTTTTATCTTACGCTTTCACGTAGAGAGTGCCTTTGCCGGCCTCTGCGCGGTCGCCGGTGTAGACCTTGAACGGCATCTTCTTGCCCTCGAAGTCCACTTCCTG
>MVRA01000026.1 GCA_002067315.1 Methanocella sp. PtaU1.Bin125
TAGTTCAGCGGCAGGCGTTCGACCACCGCCGCTTTAGCACCTGCGGCGATATGAAAGCCTGCCTGTCCGGCCTCGTACTCTGTCACGATCAGCCCGTCATCCGCGAGCTTTTTCATCCAGACGGCGACAGTGTCGTGGCCCACGCTTGCCCGCCCAGCCAGCTGTGCTGCCGTGATGCCCGGGTTCTCCAGGACCAGGCGCAGAAGAGAGCAAGCCTCGCCGTCTGACAGGTACGTCTCCAGCTTTCCCCCGGCGTCATCGACTCTCGTGCCTCGACCCTGCGCCTCGCGAAACCATTCTTTCAGCATATGACCGGCCCCGTTTCTCGAATATTATTGCACGCTACAGGCTAAAAAGGATATTTGTCGGCAGCAGGCCGTTTTAACAGGCCCGATACAGATCATAGCCGGGGATGGTAAATGATCAACTTTAGCAAGACAGCGGTATTATTCGTTATCGCCGTAGCGATCGTCGCCGGGCCGGCCATGGCGCAGGGCTTTGCCGGGGCCGGGGCCGGGACCTGGACGTCGGGAGGCGGCGGGCAGGTCGTCGGCGGAGGCGTGACCACGGGCACGGGAGGGACGCAGACGTTCTCCCTCGGGAGCGGGATGATGTACTCGATGGTTTCGGTCAGCCAGGCGGATGCGGCGAAGCTGCAGAGCGAAGGCGTGCGCGTGATGACGGTGCCCGCGGGCACGATGGTGTACGTCACCTCGCAGACCGGACAGCCCCTGAACATCGGCACGTCGCCGGGCCAGACGCCGAACATGATCGTCTTCGGGCCGGGCGGCTTCGTGGGCACGGGCGTCTGGGCCGGGCCGGGCACCGGCGCGTGGGCCGGCACGGGCGGCATTGGCGCAGGCGCGGGCGCAGGAGCCGGAGTCGGCGTCGGAGTCGGCGCGGGCGGCACCGGTGCGGGCGCGGTCGCAGGGCCGGGCGGCACCATGCAGATGTACTCGTTCACCGGCAGCGCGGGCCAGGCTTACCTGATCACGCAGCAGTCCGGCGGGACGATGGACAGGGTACTGGTAATCTTCCAGTAGCCCTCTTTTTTTATCATTTTTATAGTCATTACTGAAATGTTGTATACGCTGATAAGGCATCGAACACAGAGTCCACAGGGTGCACAGAGTAATGTTAAAGATAAGGCCACCGGAGCCCCTTCCGATTAGGTGCCGCCAGGATAGCCAGGACTCGTATATGAAAATGGGTTTTCATGAGATGGCTGATGAAAATTAGGCTTTGTGTAGGCTATGCGACTACTGTCACGCTCGCCAGGAGCGCCAGGTAGCCAAGAGCGCCAAGGACTATCTATACAGCGATTTTCTCGTTAAAACCAGTTAAAACTTTCATGGGATATGCCTGTGCAGCAGGCACATCAGCGTTTCATAAGAAGGCTTATGAAAATCGGGCTTTGTCAAGGCTATGCGCAGCAGTAAAGCGCGCCAAGTTCGCCACGTACCGCCAAGAACGCCAAGGTTTAGATGACAGGACGAAAACCGTATAATATTGATCTTGGCGGTCTTGGCGGCCCGTGGCGGTCTTGGCGCTCTGTAACACTGCGCATGCACAAACAGAGAGTATTTTCATTAGACGCCATACCTATAATAGGGAAAGGCAGAGCGAAAGATGATTAAACCCTGGCGCTCCTGGCGTCCTGGCGGCACTATATGCCGGATGCTTGAACAGGGATAATTTAAGCTTATTGGCTGGACAGAGACACGTTTTCATCAGCCAATACATAGAAGAACCTGTTTATTTTCAACCGAGTACTCTATGTTGGTTGCCCTGTTAGCCGGTATTTAAAGACCCGGGAATGTATATGAATGCGCGAACGTAACCGCGTTTGTTCTTTCCGCGCATGACTGCGTACGAGTATCGAAGATATCTCAGCCCACGGCCGGAAAATGATGCCAGTCCGTGGCAGGCTGTTTTAACAGGGCCTGTACACAGGTATTTTGAGGATGGAAAAATGAACGGGATTATTAAAATAACGGTCCTGATCGTGCTGGCCCTGGCCATAGCGTCCGGGCCGGCGATGGCACAGCAGACGATGGCAGGGGCCGGGGCGACGGCCGGCACCGGGGAGAGGAAGACGTTCACGCTGGACGGGTCCGGCTACACGATCAACCCGATCGACAAGGTCAATGCGGAACGCCTGCAGGAGATGGGCGTCCAGACGGTCTCCGTCCCTGCTGGCTCGAATGTACTCGTGACCTATTCGACGGATAAAAACGCGACGACGAGCACAGGGCCGGGCCCGGCTAACGTGGTCGTCTTCGGGCCGGGCGGCTTCGCGGGCGCTGCGGCTAAAGCGGGTGCCGGAAGCACTGGCGCAGGAGCCGGCGCCGTGGTCGGGCCGGGCGGCGCCATGCAGACGTATTCGTTCACCGGCAAGGCCGGAGAGTACTACGTGATCACGCAGAGGACCGACGGCATTCGCGACATGGTGCTGGTCAGCTTCGATTAAGGAAAACGGAGAGCAGATATCTGACGGACGGCGGTGCGCTCGCGCACCCATGCGTGACCTGGCACCGGCGGTACGGTATTCATCGTTGATGGAAACAGGAACGTCGGTCGCCCTTTTTATTTGCGCTATTATCATTCTTTTTTCGTCAGCTCAGCCGTTACCAGCAGGGTCGCCTGTTTCAAGCCCCTAACGAACGCCTTTATCTTTCCAGGGCTGGCGCTCTTGACAATCATATCCATGTAAGAGCTGCTCAAAGCTTCGAAGCATATTTATTCAGGCATGTCATGAATTCTAAATCGCTACTTTATATATTGTTTATATAAAAGATATACTACACCGACCCCGATTAAAATTATCGTTAATATACTGACGAGTCTAAGGACTGTTACCTGTAAACCATTGACCCCCACATCCCTTGTTAAATTGATCACATTTGATATAGCAGAATTTTTTGCCTTATCGGTCTGGTTTACCGTTAAATTAATTTCTGTATACGTTTCATTGCTTTGTACAACGCTGTTAGTTAAATCCTGGCCGGGAAGGGGGAATACTTTTACCGGGTTGTATACGCACTGGTCGTGATGGCCATTTCCTACCTGGTCGTAGTAGTTGTAACCCCAAGACCATACCGACCCGTCATTTTTAAGAGCCATTGAAAAAACATATCCTGCACTTATCTCCTTTACCCCCGTGAGGCTGATACGCCCGGGAAGGTATGTTGAAATGAAACCTGCTCTACCTACCTGGCCATAACGATTATCTCCCCAGGTCCAAACCGTACCATCGTTCTCCAGCGCCATAGCATGACTATAACCAACAGAAATTTTGACAATATTGTTCAACCCATCTACCTTTACTGGCGAAAACGCGTACAGTGATGGATCGTACAGCCCCATTTTATTAGCGCTATCATTTCCAAGGCTACCTTCATAACTCTGACCCCACCCCCATACTGTACCATCGCGCTTGAGGACAAATATGTGTTCTCCGCGATTTCCTATTGATACGGCATCTGTGATGTTATTCACAATAACTGGAGTCCGATATTCCTTTTCCTGACCCGGACCCGGTATGATAGTCTCAATGGATATCGTAGTACCATTTGCCTGAGGCGCCGGTATCCCGTACACATCATAACTGTGCTGTACTCCGCTTACACCATTGCTGTTCAACACGCCATAAACGGCTTGTGTTCCGTTAACTTCCAGAATGTTACTGCCCCACCCCCAAAGTGTGTTGTTCTCATCAATAGCGAAAGAAGCATCAGCCCCTGCAAAAATTGTTTTAATATTACCTAGCCCGGATATTTGTACGGGCGACGGATTTTGTTTCGAAACGGTGTTCCCTATCTCGCCATAATAGTTAGAGCCCCAGCCCCAGACAGTCCCATCGCTTCTTAAGGCAAGATTCCAGCCTGATCCTGCATCAATCATCGTTATATTAAATAGGCCTTTAACCTGGACCGGCATAGAAAAACCGGATAGCTCCCCCCTACTAATATTACCGCATTGTCCGAGACTATTATCTCCCCACGCCCACACCGTCCCGTCATCTTTCAACGCCAGACCACCTGTGCCTCCTGCTGAGATCATCGTTACGTTCGAGATCGGAACCTGTGTATAGTATTCAACTGTATCGCTTGCATAGCCAACGCCACATTCCGCAAGCCAGTTAGTGCCGCAAGCATACACATTTCCGTTGTCCAGGAGAATGAGCGAATGAGATCCCCCCGCTGATATGGACACGGCTTTCGAAGCGTACGCCGAACCGGGCAATACGACCAATAACAGGGATAATATGATGATACATGCCAATTTTCTCAAGGTCTATCCCATCCTGGTATCGTCGGTCTTTGTCAGGATGAAGCAATCTAATAGCACCACTAGTAGCGTAAGTAAAAGTAACACAGCAATATATGGTAAAGCATAACCAAACCATTCCATAAACGAGTTTGCATTGAACAGGTTAATCCACGTAGCGCCCGTAGAGATAGGGAATACCATTTTACCGAACAATAGATAGGGAGATATCGGCGGCGTATGTAACCTCCCCAAGATGTAACCGTTCCAGTCGGCGAAAAGATAGGTGATAAATACAGAGGCGGACGTCAATATGTTTTTAAATAACAAACTAGCGAGCATTGCCAGCCCTGCTGTTAAAGAACATATCATCGTTAATCCAAAATCCAGGGACAGGATTCTTAGAAGAAAGTCGCCCATCGATAAAGGCGGTCTGAAGACACTGGTGAGCAACACAAAGGTCAAAAGAAGGACCAACGACGAAATAATAAAGGCGAGGCAACTCAGTCCGATAAACTTGCCTATGATGACATCTCTGCGGTAGAGCGGTTTCACGATCAATACGTCGATCACGTGTTTGAATCGTTCCTCTGAAACAGACATCAACCCGTAAAACCCTACGAATATTACCATCAGGTAAGACAGCACCCATAAAATATTCTTATAAGCAAGAATAAAGACGTCGCCACCCGATCCGGGATCAATTGTTGTGCTCTTAGGAACGGATGCATAAGAGGCCGTATTCACGTAGATTAGTACGATGATGATGCCGACAAGTACCAGATTGATGGGATGAAAGAGGCTCCGTCTCAACTCGTTTTTTGCGACCAGATAAAGTATACGAATGCCGCTCATGACAAATCCTTCCTCAAGAAAACCGTGTACGCTAAAAGAATAGGCACGGCAGCAAAAAGCACCAGCTTAAAAATGTCTCCCTGAATGTCCATGATACCGATGATCGAAGTGTCATTCATAAACGTGTGATCCATGATCTCCAACAATATGCCGAACGGGGACCAACCCACGATAAGATTGTAAATGTAATTTTGATTGCCGGGAAACATCTGTGAAATCACGCCTGCAAAATTGGTCGACGCAGTTAATGTTGAAATATATACGAACAACAGGCTCGACGTAAGCCCAAGAGGACGACTATTAATGACAAGAGATATGAGCATCGATAATGATGCGAATACCATAATGTACAGCAATGGGACGATAATAGTAATGGGCAGCAAGCCGATATAGCTGCTCAGGTAAGAAGCAAAATGATCGCCAAAGATGATAAACATGGCGGATGTATAAAACACTGTAACAATCGCCATCAGCAACAGTAAAAACACTGCTATACTAATGAGTTTGCCATTGATAATCGTATCCCTGTATACCGGTTTGGTAATTAGCGTGTTCATTGCGTCATTGTAGAGGTCTTTCGCGATAGCCTGATAGCCGATCATAACGCCCACGAAAGCTCCATAGGTCATAAAGACATAAAACAACGTATGTGAGGCAGCAATGCCAGTGTCATTAATAAAAAGAGCCATTGACATCGAATCATTAACCACGCCTATGAGCTGATGCAAGCTGATAAAGATATAAATCAGGAAGGTAGCAAGCACGATATGGATCATGCCATTACCTAATAAATCTGTGAACTCTTTACTCGCAATTTTTATCAGATTGCTCATTTAACCCACCTTTACGGACCCAAAATAAAAAAACAAAATTTTATGCTCCAGATACACCGAATGTCATGTAGGTATCATAATTTGAATTTAAACTCCCTTCATAATTATGCCAGGCATTGACATTGTAGGTAGCTGAAGAGCAGGGTTTTAAATGCACAGGATTTGACTGTACACCGCTTGATGGGTAATCGTTCCACGCAGCGCACCAGTAACTTGGAGAACTACCTGATGTCAACGCCATGCAGGAATACGGAGTTTTAACATAGTGCCCTACCGTATCGCCATTCGTCCACTTATTGTTCCAGTTTACATAATCAGAACTATAATGCAAATTGGAGTAACTGCCGGACGAATACGTAATATCATTTGTATTCGTACCGTCTGTTCTTGAGGTAAAAGTCCCGGAATATGTATATGTGGCTGCATTTGCAGTCCCTAACATGCATACCGCAAGTATTAAACCTGCGAGTGCCAATACTAAGAGTTTGTTCGCTTTCACGATTATCACCTTTGTAGCCGGGCAAGTACGGTAAAACTACAGGTACTTGCCCGACTATCCCTATGTCATTTTTATTATTTATATTATGAATAGTCGGTGCTGCAATCGGTGTCCTTTCGCTTTTTAGACACCTGTTTATACGCCTGTGGATGCACCTGTGCATAATCTTGCTCTGATCGATTAACAGACCTTTATTTTGAGGCGTTATTATCAACGGCACGTTTTTATTACGCGGATTAACGTTTAATGAGATAACCTTTTTATAAGTAGGCGATTGATTTTTTTTACCGGATATATTTAAGGTGTCAGTGATCGCATGTCCATTGCCCGGGAACCAGGCATTAACCAATCTATGGTAAAGCGCTCTTTGCGGAAGAGTAAGACCAGGATGAGGATACTCATGTATCTGTATAATATCGGGAAAGAAACATCGATTAAAAACATCTCAAAAACTCTGAATATTTGCTATTCTACCACTTACGGAGCATTGATGGGCAACGGGGCACATTACAGCAGAAATTTTTCATTACAGAGCCTCGGACTGGTAGAGGCAAAACATTTCGAAGGCAATTGTTTTTTTTTACTGACAGATAATGGCCGTGATGAGGCTCGTTTTATTAAAGAGGAGGGAGGATTTATTGATAGAGACGTCGGGCCTGACGAAGAAGTACGATGACAAGGCAGTGGTTAACAATCTCGATCTCAAGGTGAACGCCAGCGAAATATTCGGTTTTCTCGGCCCGAACGGCGCCGGCAAGACGACGACGATGAAGATGCTACTGGGCCTGGTGCAGCCTACCAGTGGCACGGGCAAGGTTGCGGGTTTTGACATTATCAAGCAGGTGCTGGACGTGCGTCGGAGCTGTGGCGTGCTCCCGGACCCGGCGGGGTTCTATGATAATCTCAATGCGCGCCAGAATCTGCATTTTTACGGCAGCCTCTACGATCTCGGGGGTAAAGACCTGGATGCGAGGGTCGATGCTACTCTGGATCTGGTTGGTTTGAAGGACGCGAAGGATAAGAAGATCGGCAAGTTCAGTAAGGGGATGAGGCAGCGGTTCGGCGTGGCGCAGGCGATCGTGCACGACCCGCAGGTGTTGATGTTCGATGAGCCTACGGCGGGCATTGATCCGCAGGGCGCGGAAGACTTCCGCACGTTGATGAGGGAGATGAAGGCTAAGGGGAAGACGATCTTTATGACGAGCCACGTGATGCCGGAGGTGGAGGCGATCTGCGACCGGATCGGCATCATTGTGAATGGCGAGATGAAGATCTGCGGCAACGTGGACGAGCTGGTCTCACAGTATTCGAAGCGGCAGGGGTATCAGTTGAAATTGCGGGTGAAAGATATCGACGAGCCCGTGGTCAGGAGTTCGTTGAAAAGCATTGAGAGCATTCATTCGATCGCCCGGAATGATGGGTTCTTCGTGATCAATGCCGGAGAGGACGTGTCGGAGGACGTGTCACGCTCGATCATACGGGAGAAGGGTATTATTACTGAGCTGGAATCGTATCGTCCCTCGCTGAACGAGATCTTTCTCGACGTTACCAGGCCGGTCGCTGGTGAGCAGGGATGAAGGCCCGGCGATTCTTACTCCTCGCTCTCCTGTGTTTATTATTATTGCCATGTATCACCTACACTGCCCTTGCCGACTCTCCGATCTCTGTAATGGTGCGGGACGGCAGGGGCCCGGTGGGTGGTGCGATGGTCGCGGTACAGGTGGGCGGTGCCACGTACTCCGACCGGACGGGCCCGGATGGCCTCGTCGTTTTTACTTTGCCCGACGGCCGGTATGGTTTCACTGCCTCGCGAGAAGGGTACAGGCAGGGCACTGGCTCTGGTGTTGTGGGCACGGACAGCGTGGTAAACATTACGCTGACGAATCTTTACGCGGTCAGCGGTACCGTGATCGATGCTGCGCTGGGCACGCCTTTGAAAGGCGCAGCGGTAACGGTATCGGATAAGACGTCGCAAGTCGTCTACACAGGTAGCTCGAACGATGATGGCGTGTTCAGCATACTGGTGCCGAACGGCTATTATGGCGTGGAGGCGAGGGCGGGCGGGTACGAGTCCTCGTACATAGACAACAATGGCGCCGGATACCACGTGCTGGACAATCCGCTGTACGTTGGCTATATTCCCGTAGCGACGACTACGGGCCAGGCTAGCCTGAACAGGGTCAGGCTCTCGGCCGATTTTCCCGGCAAGACAGTCAACGTGAACGAGTCAGTATCGTTCGACGTGAAAATCACGAATAACGGTATCGTGGATCGGACGTACACGCTGGCCGTGAAAGAAGCGCCGACGGGCTGGAACGTCCGGCTGCTCTCGAGCAACGACGCGGTGAACAGAGTATTCGTGCCCAGCAAATCCACTCAGACCATACAGGTAAAGACCACGCCCCTGGGCCCGGGAAGCCACACGATCACTATCATGGCCGGTTCGGCGAACGATACGGGCGAGCTCCAGCTGTTCGTGGACGCCGTCAAAAGCGCGGATTACCGGGTAGAGCTCGTGGTACCCGACGATATTTCCCTTGGCACGGGCGAGACCAGAAACGTGGAGGCCGTTATTCGGAATAACGGCACTTCCCGGCTCACGAACGTGATGCTATACATCGGCCCGGACGACGTGCCCCGGTCGCTGACCGCTACCGTTAATACCAGGACCGTCGACACGCTCGGCCCCGGTGAGACGGCGCGGTTCGTCGTACAGGTCTACGCGAAAGCCGATGCCGGCAATGGCAACGACAAACTGTACATGCGCGCCACGAGTAGCGAAACAAAGAGCGATCAGAAGCACATGACGGTCAGCTACACGACCAGCAACACATGGCTCGGCGCCGGGATCGGCATCGCCCTGGTCGCCATCCTCGCCTTCGGATTCATCGTATGGAAATACGGCCGACGATAAATATACCGTGCTCTGGTCGCCAGCCCTATCAACATTCCCGGCCGTCCCGTCTACTTTTTCTCTGCAAACGCTGTCACGGGCTTTGTCGCCTGTTTCAGAACGGTAACGAACTCTTTTATGTCTCCGGCACTGGCGCCCTTCGCGATCATGTCCACGATGGCGCTGCCCACGATGGCCCCGTCGGCGCCCTTGCCGATGACATCGCCCACGTGGTCCGGCCCCGAGATGCCGAAGCCCACCGCTACGGGCGTCTCCATGGCCGCGGATTTCGCCCGTTCCAGCACGGGCCGGAGGCTCTGCGACAGCTCTTTTCTTTTGCCGGTCACGCCCATGGTCGACACGAGGTAGACGAAGCCCGACGAGCCGTCCAGTATCTTCCGCATCCGCGCTTCGCTCGTGTTGGGCGTCACGATGTTGATGTAGTCCACGCCATGCCGGGCACAGGCGGCCCGGACCTCGCCGCTCTCCTCGTGCGGCAGGTCGGCCACGATCAGGCCCGACACGCCGGACCGGCTGCACGAGGCGGCGAACCGCTCGATGCCATACTGCAGGACGATGTTATAGTAGGTCAGGTACACGACAGGAACCTTTTTATCCAGTGCCCCGGCGATTTCGAATGCCAGATCAGTGTTCATGCCGGCCTTCAGCGCCCGGTCGACGGCGGCCTGGATGACCGGGCCGTCCGCGATGGGATCGGAAAACGGCACGCCTAGCTCGAGAACGTCCACCGCGCCCGAGTCGATCAGTGACTGTGCGATGGCAAGCGACTCGGCCGGGGAGGGATCGCCCAGAGTAATGTAGGCGATCAATGCGCCCTCTCCTTCGGCCTTGAGGCGGTCGAACTTTTCCGAGAGCTTCAGATCTCCTTTCGATATCATCAGATATCGACCCCCATATGCTTCGCCACCGTGTACACGTCCTTGTCACCCCGGCCGGAGAGGTTGACGACGACCGTTTTGCCCTTCAGGTCTTCGGCATTCTTGATCGCCCACGCGACCGCGTGGGAGGACTCCAGCGCAGGGAGGATGCCCTCCACCATGCCCAGCTCCCGGAACGCGTGCAGCGCCTCGTCGTCCGTGGCGTATCTGTACTCCGCCCGGCCGATGCCCCGCAGCATGGAATGCTCGGGACCGACAGCCGCCGACATAGCTGACTTGAACTCTTTTCCTGAGACTGCACTAACATGTTATCTTTCAACTCTTCCGGATTTTATTAATGAATACGGCGAGCAAGACGACCAGGGCAATTCCCATTATGCCAATCAACCACATCACATTTTTGCCGGTGTTTTGCTGCGGCATAGTAGATGGAGTCATGTCAGGACTGTAAGTCGGATTGGATTGGACAAGAGTATTGTTTGCCGGGACACCGTCCTTTGGACTGTTACCGCTGATAATCATTATAGGCGTTAACACGTTTTTGACCGCTGCCCCGTTTCCGACCTGATTCTTCACGTTATCGCCCCATGCCCAAACGGTGCCATCATCGGATAACGCTACTGCATGAGACCACCCTTGTGCCACATGCGTTATATTGTTCAGGCCTGACACCTGAACGGGCCTGGTACTGCTGGAGCCATACAACTTACCGTTCCCGAATATTCCCCCCTGGTTTTCACCCCATATCCATACCATACCATCATCAGTAACCGCTAGAGAAGCCGTAACGCTCACCGTTGCCTCCGTCACGCAGGATATACCATTCACAATAGTTGGCGTATAAAGATCTTTTCCATACTCGCCATTACCGCGCTGGCCGAAAAAGTTTGCTCCCCACGCCCAGACGGTGCCGTCGTTCTTCACCGCGATGATTTCGCCCATCTGACCTGCGTACACATACTTCACATCAGTTATATCTACGCGGACCGGACGCGATTTATGGACGTTCGTCCCGTCGCCAAGCTCTCCGTTATCGTTAGTTCCCCATGCCCACAGGGTGCCGTCTCGTGTCACCGCCATAGAGACGCGGTAACCCGCGGATATGCAGGTAATATTAGCCAAGCCATCGACCATGACAGGATACGGCTGACTGTGACTTACGTTGCCATTGCCAATTTCCCCATACCGATTATTGCCCCACGCCCACACGGTACCATCACCCTTTAAAGCGAGGACGTGGTCCGTACCTGCGGATATCGCGACGATATTATCCAGACCGATCACCTGAACGATGCCCATGGTTGTCTCTTCAGTCCCGATTCCCAATTCTCCATAGTAATTTCCCCCGGTCGCCCACACGGTCCCATCAGTCTTCAGGAAAAAGATGTCACCATTGGACACGGAAACGGATTTTACATCGGAAATGTTAAGAAAAACGGGCGTACTCGACGCATATCCGCCGCCTTCGCCCCATGCCATTACTTTGCCGTCGTCGCACAACGCGACTGATAGGAACATGCGGGAATCCACAGCTACGACCTTCAATGCCGATGCACACTGGGAGATCAGCATGACCAATATAAGGGAAAAGCCAATTGCATAAAGAAATTTTTTATGTACGTTCATCTCATCACCTGACTATTCTTGTTTTGCGAACATAATGCAATCCACGATGACAACCAGTATCGTGGCACAAATCATGACAGCTATGTAAGGAAAAGCTACTTTAAGCCAGTCCAGGTAAAGAAAGGTCGTATCAACGATCGGGACGTCAGCTCCACAAGCAAAATGGTAAAGAAAATATGGACTGATCCACTTTAATGATTCGACGAATGTAGATGGGTTCGCGTACCAGTCCAGATAAAAGAAGGTTACCGCTACACCGGCGGCTTGGATGAGGTTTCGGAACAATATTCCGAACAGCATCGTGATGCCGGAAACGAGCGAACACTCGATGAAGAGAATAATTATCATCGATGCGAGCCTGATAAAAAAATCGCTGCTCAGCCCTGACGTCCCGTAGAACAATACTCCGAACAGCGTAGAAATTAAATATGAAGAAAAAATCATTGCGATCATCAGTGAAGAATTTCCAAAAAACTTACCAAGAATAATATCCCTCTTAAAAACAGGCTTAGTCAATAAAACGTTCGACAAATCACCCTTACCAGCAACCGACGTCACCCCGACAAAAGCCGCGACGATCGTACAAAGAATACTAATGATATAATAATAACTACCAAGGCTATGTGTAATGTACGATACTCCATATAAGCTTTCGTTGAAGTAAAAATTTCCGAGGCCGTTTATGAAGGCAAAAATTACTATGGCCATAGCGACCAGAACGATGAGGGGATTTCTCAAGGATTCGCCCGACTCGTTTCTCGATATCCGGCAGATCGTACGTATTTCGTTTAAGTCAGACATTTTTACCACTCACTCGATATCCTTCCGCATAAAGGCGACGTAACAAATTAAAGTGAATAACACCGCTTCAGCTCCCAACGTTACAAGATTAACGGCATAGGCATTGAGTACATCGCCTATGCTTAACAACGGGTTAAACAATCCACGATACCCCGTCAGGCCGATAATACCTGGAGGAAATAAATTTACGATATAGTAGCAGACTTCGTCACTGCTAATCCCAAACATGCTTTGAAAAACAAGCGAGATAGTACCTGCGAAATTATCGGTAATCACCAGTTGAGAAAGCACTATGGAAAACGTGCTGATCGTCAACGCGAGCATCTGACTCCTGACAATCGTTGAAACCAATATCGATAGGGACGAAAACACCATGCAATAGGCAAGAGACATGAGCAGAACCACTGGAATACGGAGGATGAACGTGAAAAAGTACGCCTGGATGGCACTGCCGGATATGATCAATATACTGGAAACATAGAGTATGACAGCTATAGCCAAGACAACGAACAAGAATGAAAATATTCCGAGCAGCTTGCCATTTATCACCGTTGTTCTCTGTAATGGCTTCGTGAGCAGCACATTAAGTGCGTGATTGTGCTTTTCAGAGGCGATGGACGAACACCCGATGACAACTGCAATTAAGCCGCCATAATACGATATCGTGAATAGGGATGACCCCAGAGACAACTCGAAAACATCTGACTGTGAGATCGTTCCCTGATCTAATCGGGACTGAAATATATAAATATTCAGGAATATAGGTACCAAATAAGCAAGGAGAATTATTATTATTAATTTACTATTTAACAGGTCAGTAAATTCTTTTTTTACAATGACGAGCAAGTTTCCCATATCCACGCCCCGCATAAAAAACAAAAAAGAAATATATTCATGTACGCGCAGTAAGCCCCTGCGTGGTCAGGAAATCCGTACCTATTGACGGAATCGTACCAGTATATCTGTGATTGATGTTGACAAGATCAGTCCAGCCGTCAAAGGGAACACGATACACTGAACCCTGGGCGGTTACCGGCGACGTAGTGGTATAGGAACTCACTGTGCCGGAGGACCACCAGGATGTACCGTATGCTATTCCGCTACTCCACTGGTAGCCGTAATACTCAGCAGACCCATAATTATTGGTCCATGTATTCGTCCACGTGAACTGGTCGTAAAGATGGACGTCAATATACTGGTTAATTGCATCAGTCCAACTAGGATTACCTGACGACGACAGGGTAGAGTGATCCCGTCCGCCATTGCTCGTCCACGTTGCCGCGAACGCACTTTGCGCGCATAAGGCCACTAATAGCAGTGGCACCAATGCAAACATTGATAGTCTTTTAACTCTCATGAATATTCGCCTCAAATATTTGTTTAGGTATGTTTTCAGCAGGCGACTGATAATATGACAGTCGCCTGCTGAAGACTCTGTTGTATGTCTTATTTATACAGTTATATCATGTGATATATGACCGGTAGGAGTACCTGTCTATTACCTGATATAAAACGATAATCGAGCAGGATAATCAACTGAAATTTAACGATAATGAGATAAACTATTTAAGTAGAATTTTTTTTTATTTGTCTATGGATTGGCATGAATAGAGTCGGAGCGTCAGCGCTGGAAGCTCTCAAGACCTATGATTGGAAGATATACCGATCATTGACCAGAAGCGTTGTTCGTTTGGACGCATTATTTTTTATGATTAGTCATCCTGGAGGAGTCAGTATCTCTGAAATCGCTCGTGGCATCAAAGTGAGCTACTCTAATACCTGGGGGGCTATCGTAGGAGATGATAAGAAATATAGAATTAAATATTCGCTGATTAACCTTGGGCTGATTTCCAGAGATAGTGCAAATAATCTTGTTTATTTGACACCGAAGGGGTTCGAAGTGTTAAAATTATTGGAGGGAGAGCAGTATGATAGAGACGTTCGAGTTGACCAAGAAATATGATGAGAAGGCTGTGGTGAACAATCTTAACATGAGAGTGGAGGCTGGCGAAATCTTTGGCTTCCTCGGGCCTAACGGCGCTGGCAAGACGACTACTATGAAGATGCTCCTCGGACTGGTGCATCCTTTTTCGGGTCAGGGATGATGGTTTCTTCATAGTCAACGCAAAGGAGGACGTGTCGGAGGATGTGACCCGTTCGATAATTAAGGAAAAAGGCATCATCATCGACCTCGAATCGTATCGGCCCACGGTCAACGAAATCTTCCTGGATGTCACCAGACCTGTGGCGTGCGGTGAGCATGTTTGAAAAGGATTGGCCATATATATGATAATTTTACCGGTTGGTTTGCAATTTTTACTATTAACTCAACTTATCACCTTCGCGGCCTTTGTCGACTTGCCGATCATCTTGTCGGCAAGCTGGCAGAAGCCCGGTGTGCGGTGCTGAAATTATGCCATCGTGCCAGTACCGGTTATCCCGGCCTGAAGGATCGCGCCCATTCTTTACGTTTTATTAACGGCCGCAGATATTGGCCTCGTTGCTTGTTTTAAAGTTTTTACAAACGCTAATATTTCTTCGGCACTGGTGCCATCCCTGATCAGGTCCACGATAGCGCTGCCCACGATGGCGCCGTCCGCGCCCATGCCGACGACCTCGCCCACATGATCAGGCCCGGAGATGCCGAAACCTACTGCAACGGGAGCCTGTCGGGCCGCCTCGCGCCCGCGACGGATAAACTCCCCGAGGCTATCCGAAAGTGTTTTCCGCTTCCCGGTCACACCCATGGTTGACACCAGGTACACGAAGCCAGAAGCGTCAGCCAGTATTTTTCGCATCCGCTCCGGGCCGGTATTCGGAGTAACGACGTGGATGTAGTCGACGTCACATAGTTTGCACGCCGCTCGCAGCTCAAGGCTTTCCTCGAAGGGCAGGTCGGCCACGATCAGGCCCGAAACTCCGGCTGCCCGGCAGGATTCCGTGAAGCGCTCGATGCCATACTGCAGGACGATATTATAGTACGTCAGGTATACGACCGGGACCTTCTTGTCCAGCGCCCCGGCGATGTCGAACGCCAGGTCGGTGTTCATGCCGGCCTTTAGCGCCCGATCGACGGCGGCCTGTATGACCGGCCCGTCGGCGATCGGGTCCGAGAACGGGACGCCCAGCTCCAGCACGTCGACGCTGCCCGAATCGATGAGCGTCTGGGCGATGGCCAGGGATTCAGCGGGGGTGGGATCGCCCAGCGTGATGTAGGCGATCAGCGCGCCTTCGCCCCTGGACCGAAGGCGGTCGAACTGCTCCGACAGCCTCAGATGTCCTTTCGATATCATCATATATCGACTCCCATATGCTTCGCGACCGTGTACACGTCCTTGTCGCCCCGGCCGGAAAGGTTGACGATGACCGTCTTGCCCTTCAGCTCTTCAGCGTTCTTGATCGCCCACGCCACCGCATGAGAGGACTCCAGTGCGGGCAGGATGCCCTCGACCATGCCCAGCTCCCGGAACGCGTGCAGCGCCTCGTCGTCCGTGGCGTAGCTGTATTCGGCCCGGCCGATGTCCCGGAGCATGGAATGTTCCGGCCCGACGGCGGCGTAGTCGAGCCCGGCCGAGACGCTGTGCGTGTCCGATATCTGGCCGTATTTGTCTTGTAGCACATAGGTATAGGAGCCGTGGAGCACGCCTTTGCTGCCGCCCTGGAAACGGGCGGCATGCTTTCCCGAGTCAATGCCACAGCCGCCGGCCTCGACGCCGACCAGACGGACTGCTTCGTCCTTCAGGAACCCGGAGAAGATGCCGATCGCGTTGCTGCCGCCGCCCACGCAGGCGACCACGCAGGCGGGCAGATCGCCCTCCTGCTCCAGTATCTGCGCCCTCGCCTCCCGGCCGATGACGCTCTGGAAGTCCTTCACCATGGCGGGGAACGGGTGCGGGCCGTAGGCGGTGCCGAACAGGTAATGCGTGTCGTCCAGGCACGTCACCCAGGAGCGCATGGCCTCGCTGATCGCATCCTTCAGAGTCCGGGTGCCGTTCTTCACCGCGACGACCTCGGCGCCCAGCAGCCGCATGCGGAACACGTTCATCTTCTGCCGCTCGATGTCCACCTCGCCCATGAAAATGGTACAGTCCATGCCGAGCGCCCGGGCCGCGGTAGCGGTAGCGACGCCGTGCTGCCCGGCCCCCGTCTCGGCGATCAGCCTCGTCTTGCCCATCCGCTTTGCCAGCAGCGCCTGGCCTATTGTGTTATTGATTTTATGAGCTCCCGTAAATGCCTGGTCCTCACGCTTCAGGTAGAGCTTGAATCCGTACTTCCGGCTCATGTTCCTGGACAGCGTGAGCGGCGTGGGCCGTCCGACGAACTGCTTCAGGTAATCGTCCAGCTCCGCCCGGAATCCCGGATCGTTCCTGTACTTCTCGTAGCCGGCCGCGACGTCCTGCAGGGCGGGCACCAGCATCTCGGGCACATAGGTGCCACCGTATTCTCCATATCTGCTCTCTATCATGTTAAGCACTCCCCGAGTGCTCGGCACCTTTTGCCCGGGAAATAAACGCTCTGACTTTCTCCATGTCCTTCCGGTACTGGCCGTTCTCGACTCCGCTCGACACGTCGACGGCGAACGGCCGTGCCGCGCGAACGGCGTCGGCCACGTTAGCGGGAGTGAGCCCGCCGGCCAGCAGCACGGGCAGGTCCACGGCGCTAATGATGTCTGCCGATGCACTCCAGTCGTGCACCTGGCCGCTGCCCCCGCGCGCGGGCGAGAGCGTATCCAGCAGTATTGCATCGGCTGAGCCCTCGTACGATCTGGCCTTCTCGATCTCGTTTCCGGCACCCACGTGGATGGTCTTGATTAAACGGACCCACGGAAGCTGTCCTTTGATGCGCCGCAGCATCTCCGGGGGCTCCTCGCCGTGGAGCTGGATGGCGCCGGGCCGGACCATGCGCCCGGCGCTGACTACGTCCTCTGCCGAGGAAGGCATCATGACTATGACCGGGGTGACGAACGGAGGCAGCCCGGCTACGATCTGCCGGGCATGCGCCGCGATCACGCTGCGGGGCGAGATGCTGACGTCGACCAGCATGCCGATCGCGTCGGCGCCGGCGGCGACGCAGGCGAGCGCGTCGTCGAGCGTGCGGACCCCGCAGATCTTCACCCGGGTCAGAGATAGGCCTCCTGTGACTTGCGGATGTACGCTTCTAGCACCGCGAGGGCCCGGCCCGAGTCGATGGAGTCGGCCGCGACCTTTGCCGCTTCCCGGATGGAAGAAGCGCCGCCGCCGACGTAGATGCCGCAGGCCGCGTTGGCGACGACCACGTCCCGCTTCGGCCCGCGCTCTTCTCCCTTCAGCAGCCGCAGCGCCAGCCGGGCGTTGTCAGCGGCATCGCCGCCGGACAGCGCGGCCGGCGTCGTATCGAGCACGCCAAGGTCAGCCGGCTCTAGCTGGTACTGTACGATATCGCCGTCACGGACCTCACAGACGACCGTACGCCCGAACGTCGAGACCTCGTCCAGGCCGCCGATGCCGTGCACCACGAGGGCCCGCTCCACGCCGAGGTTGCGCAGCACGCTGGCAACCGGGGCGACGAGCGAGGCGTCGTAGACGCCGACGAGCTGCGCCTTTGCCGAGGCCGGGTTGGTCAGCGGGCCCAGCAGGTTGAACACCGTCCTGATGCCCACTTCCTTCCTGGGGCTGACCGCGTGCTTCATGGACGCGTGGAAGACGGGCGCGAACATGAACCCGAACCCGATGTCCTCGATCATCCGCTCCACTTCGGGCGGAGGCAGGTCGATCCTGGCCCCGAGCGCCTCCAGCACGTCTGCGCTGCCCGACTTCGAGGTGACCGATCGGTTCCCGTGCTTGGCTACCGGAATGCCTGCCCCGGCGACCACGAACGAGGCGATCGTGCTGATGTTGAACGTCTTGATCCGGTCGCCGCCGGTGCCGCACATATCCACCAGCGGCCGGGAGACGCGCGGGCGTATCTGGTGGCAGAACTCCCGCATGACCCGGGCGAAGGCCGTCACGTTCGACACGGACTCGCCCCTCATCCGCAGCGCGGTCAGGAACGATCCCATCTGGGCCTGGGTCGCCTTACCGGACATGATCGACCGCATGGCCTCCGCCGACTCGGCCTCGGTCAGCTCCTCCCGGTCGACGAGCTTCTGGATGTACTCTCTCATGTATGGTCACCACCGAACAAAAAATTGGCAATGATTTTCTTGCCCTCCCCGGTCAGGATGGACTCGGGGTGGAACTGGACGCCCTCGATGGGATATTCGCGGTGGCGGACGCCCATGATCTCCCCCTCGACAGTCACAGCCGTCACCTTGAGCGACTCGGGGAACCCGTCGTCCCGGATGGCCAGCGAGTGGTACCGGGTGGCGGTGATCGGCCGCTCCAGCCCCTCGTAGATGCCCTCGCCGTCGTGCTTTATGAGGCTGGTCTTGCCGTGCATAGGCACCGGGGCCCGCGATACCGTGCCGCCGAAGGCGATGCCGATGCACTGGTGGCCCAGGCACACGCCCATCGTGGGCACGCGGCGGCCCACCGTGCGGAGGATGTCCACACAGCGCCCGGCGTCCTCCGGCTTCCCCGGGCCGGGGCTGAGGATGATGCGGTCTGGCCCGAGGTCCTCGACCTCTTCGGGCGTAATCGTGTTCGGGACGACGACCGGGTCCGCGCCCAGCTCGCCCACGTACTGATAGAGATTATAGACGAACGAGTCCACGTTATCGACGATCATGACTTTCATATTTTGCCTCCTGCCCCGGGAGGGGCCGTGCTCCCTGCCGCCTTTAGATTCATCCCAGCAGCTGCCTCCAGCGCCCGGATCATCGCAGCGCCCTTGTTCATCGACTCGACATACTCGCGTTCCGGGTCAGAGTCCATCACGATGCCCGCGCCGGCCTGCACGTAGGCCTTGCCGCCCTTCAGCAGGATGGTGCGGATCGCGATGGCCATGTCCATGTTGCCGCTGAACGAGAGATACCCGACGCAGCCGGCGTAAAGGCCCCTCCGGCGGCCTTCCAGCTCTTCGATGATCTGCATGGCCCGGGTTTTGGGCGCGCCCGACACGGTCCCCGCGGGAAAAGCGGCCGCGAGCACGTCGACAATGTCCTTATCGTCCGCCAGGTCGCCGACCACGTTGGAGACGATGTGCTGGACGTGGGAGTACTTCTCCGTGGCCATGAAGTCGTCCACCCGGACCGACCCGAACCGGGATACCTTGCCCACATCGTTCCGCCCGAGATCGACCAGCATCACGTGCTCCGCCACCTCCTTGGGGTCGGCCTTCATCTCCGCCTCCAGCGCTGCGTCCTCGGCTTCGGTAGCGCCCCGGGGGCGGGTGCCCGCGATGGGCCGGAGGATCACTTTGCCATCCTGGACCTTCACCAGTATCTCCGGGCTGGAGCCCACCACAGCAGCGTCGCCGAACTCGAGGAAGTACATGTACGGCGACGGATTGATCGCTTTCAGCGCCCGGTACAGCGCCACCCGGTCGACATCCGTGTCGATCTCCGCCCGCAGGGAGATCACGATCTGGAAAGCGTCGCCGTCCAGGATGTACTCCTTCGACCGGCGCACCATGTCCATGTACTGCTCTTTCGTGGTCGGGTAGCTCACGGTGATCGGCCGGTGTTCCGACAGGGGTTTCTCTTCTGCCGGCACAGATAGAGCCTCCTTCATTGCCCGCAGGCGCCCCCGGGCTTCCATCAGGGAACGCTTATCGCTTTCCCGGGCGCAGGTTACCAGCATCTTGACCCCGGCCAGGTGGTCGAAGACGATCATGTCCTCGGTAAACAGCAGGTCGGCGTCCGGACACCCGATGTCATCGGTCGAGCACTGGCCTATGTCGTCTACGTAACGCACGAAGTCATACGAGATGTACCCGGCCAGGCCCCCGAAGAACGGTGGCAGTGGCGGGATCGACCGGCCGAAGGACTCCTCGAAGAAATATACCGGCGGCTGCAGCCGGAACCCGGCCATGAAGTCCTTCAGGAACGCCAGCGGGCCGCCCTCGTATGTGCCGATGTCCCGGCCGTCGATCATGATCTTCCCGCCATGGATGCGTATCGAGCGATCGCCGGCGCCGACGAAGGAGTACCGGGCCGACTTGCCCCCGGTCTCGGCCGACTCCAGCAGGAACGCCTTCTGGCCCTTCAGCCGGCGGAACGCCTCCAGCGGGTCGATGTCGTTGTCCAGCGGCTCGATCACCGGCACGATGCTGGCCGGCCTCTGCCGCCGCTGCCTGATCTCCTGTATGACTGCTTCCATCATTGACCACCATAGACCAGCGTTTTCAGCATCTCACCCGGCTCCCGGGCGGACATAAGCGCGCTGCCGACGAGCGCCGCGTCGCAATATCTTAACGCTTCGTCCAGCTGCGCCACCGTCGAGATGCCGGATGCGCTCACCGTGACACCGTCGATATGCTTCGCCAGCCGGGCCGTCCGCGACCGGTCCACCTGCAGTGTGTGGCGGTCCCGGTTGTTGATAGCATACAGCCGTGCCCCCGCTGCCCTCGACCGCTCGATGTCGGCCAGGTCGTGCACTTCTACCAGCGGCTCGATGCTATAGTCCCGGCAGGCCGCGATCATGTGGGCAAGGGAATCGTCGTGAAAAAAGGACGAGATGAGCAGCAGGCTGTCGGCCCCGTAAAAATACGACTCCCGGACCTGGGCGACGTCGAACAGGAAGTCCTTGCGCAGCACGGGCACGTTCACGCAGGCGGCGGTCGCCAGGTGTTCCAGTGAGCCGCGGAAGTAACGGGGCTCAGTCAGCACCGAGATGCCGCAGGCTCCCGATGCCTCGTAGTCCCTGGCCAGTTCTGCCGGGTCATCGACTTGCCTGATCTGTCCGGCCGTCGGGGATGCCGGCTTGATCTCGGCGATCACCGGCCGCCTGCCGTCGCCCGCGGCCGCTGCGATGGAACGGATGAGGTCCCGCGGCTTCCGGATGTACGGCACGTCGCCGGTGAAAGGCCGGTAATGTTCCTTGCATGCCTGCATGATCTCGTCAAAGTTCAACGCTAACACCATGTACAATGTTATACATCAATGTATACTTTTAAACTATACTGATAATATATAAACGTTACTAACTGATTGTCACAGGGTAGCAGGCGAGGGAACTTCTGATGAAATTTTACAGATTACCATAGTAGTTTCTAAAATATATATGGCAAATAAAAAGCAAAGGCTTTTTAATTTGTACGATAACAGAGTAATGGCATGTCGCAGGTACAGACCTTTCTGGAAAAATATTTCGCGAACGACGACGGCAAGTTCGACCCGAACGACCACATCGACAAGTTCGCGATGATCTACCTGGCGATCATTTTCGTCACCTGTATCGCGTTACGGGGCATGGGTATTATCTGATCTGGTACCTTCTAAAAATTGTGTATTGGCTTACGTGGGAATCACAGAGTGCACCGAGCGCACAGAGGTGCACAGAGGGTTTTTTAAAAGGATGACTCGCGTTGCCTTTTCCTTTTATGAACCTCTGTGCAACCTCTGTGGCATCAGCGGCCTCGGGGATTTCTTCAAAGGCCCTGATCTGTGTGCGGGATTATTTCTTGATCTTCGGCTCGGCCAGCACCTTGCGCTGCTCCTCGATAGAGCCCATGAACGGCATCCACCAGTTGTACTTCTTCATCAGCACCATGATGGCCGGCACGATCACCAGCCGCATGAGCGTGGCGTCCAGGATGATGGCGACGCACAGCACGAAGCCGAACTCTTTCAGCTCCATGCTGCTGGAGATCATCATGGACCCGAAGGCCGACGCCATGACGGCGCCGCAGAGCGTGATGATTGTACCGGTAGCTTCCACCGCGTGCTCGATGGCTTCCTCGTCGGTCTTGCCCTTCATCACTTCCTCGCGGATGCGCGACACCAGGAAGATGTCGTAGTCCACGCCCAGACCCATCAAAGCACAGAACAGGAAGATGGGCAGCATCCACTCCGTGGCCACGCCTCCCATGACCTGGAAGACGATCACGTAGGCGGCGATGGTCCAGACCACGCTGGCGAGCAGCGTCATGATCAGCCGCAGCGGGGTAAAGACCGAGCGCAGCAGGACCATGAGCACCACGAAGACGCCGATGAGCACCAGCACGTAGACCGTATTGTACTTGGCCGTGACCATCGACTGGTAGTCGTGCAGGCCGGCGGGGGCCCCGCCGATCATGAACGTGGTGCCTTCTCCCGAGGCCTCCGCATAGGCGGTCATGTTCTCCCGGATGTGCTCGATCACCTTGCTGTTCTCCACAGAGTAGGGCGAGCCCAGGAAGGACGTGTGCAGCACGATCGTCCGGTTATCGTTGCCGAGGCGGTCTTTCATCCCGCTCTCGTAGTACTCGCGCTCGATGAGCGGGTAGCCGGACAGATCGGCGTAGTTGATCGTCTCGCCGTCGGGCCGGGTCATCGAGTAGACCTGGTCCACGCCCTTGATTTCCGATAGCATCGCGGAGATATTTTCCACCCGGTCCAGCACCGGCATCGAGACGTTGCCCGAGGCGTCAAGGGCGTCCTGCGGCAGGGTCATGAGGATCATAACCTTGTCCACGCTGCCGCTACCGAAGGCCTCGTTGATCGCGTCGAACCCCATCTTGCTCTCCACGCCCGGGGGCATGTTGGCCACGTAGTCGCTGCCGAGCTCGAGCTGCACGGTGAAATAGACGGCCGGGACGCAGACGATCAGCGCCAGCACCAGGATGAGCTTCGAGTGGCGGAGGACCTTGCGGGTGATCTTCGACCAGATGCCCCGGACGATGCTCGTGGTACCACCGTTGTGGACCTTCCGGGGCCAGAACAGGCGGTCGCCGGCGATCGTCATCACCGCGGGCAGCAGCGACAGCGCCACGAGCAGCGAGACGAGGATGCCCATGGCGAGGCCGATGCCGATGCCCCCGAAGATGCCCCGGTCGACGAGCAGCAGCGCGCCGAAGCCGATCATGGCGGTGATGCCGCTGGACGCCACGCTCTTGCCCGAATGCTCTACTGCGGTAATTACCGACTCCTTCACGCTGCGGCCCAGCGCCCGCTCCTCCGAGTACCGGGACAGCATGAAGACGTTGTAGTCCGTGCACGCGCCCAGCATGATCACCATGCAGATCGTCATGATCAGGTAGAACAGCGGCACCACGCCCGCCAGCAGCCAGAGGCCGCCGAAGCAGACCACGATGCCGGTGCCCGCGGCCGCCAGCGGCACGATCGGCGTGACGAACGACCGGAAGTACAGGCACAGCAGGACGAGGATGAGCACCACCGAGATCTTGTCGATGTTGTTAACGTCCTCGATCGAGGTCGTCTTCGCATCCAGGCTCATGGCCACCGAGCCCGTCACGTAAGCCTCCAGTCCGGCGAACCGGTCCTGCGACAGCAGCGACTTCACCTGGTCGCGCACCGTGATCACG
This sequence comes from Methanocella sp. PtaU1.Bin125, assembly GCA_002067315.1. Lineage (GTDB taxonomy): Archaea > Halobacteriota > Methanocellia > Methanocellales > Methanocellaceae > Methanocella_A. Next base: position 24,058 of record MVRA01000026.1, read on the forward strand.
GCATCAGTGGCTGCCTGCGACTCGTCGTTGTCAGTCAGACCGATGACGAACAGGGTCAGGTTGCCTTTGGCCATCTGCTCCACCACGGCGGCGGGCATGATCTGCGGGTTGGAGAAGTCGTGGGTGACGGCCCAGCCCCGCGCGAACGCCTCCACGTCTTTCTTCGAGGTGTTCCGGTCCATGTCCAGCAGCGCGTACAGGTAGGACAGGTTGCCCTCAAGGTTCAGGTCTTCGTTGACTTTGTTGACAGTGTAGGTCCGCAGGCGCTCCTCGGACGGGTCCCGCCCGAGCCCGTAAACTTCGGCGATCAGCTCTGCCTCGGACTCGTTCAGCTCCTTGCCGGCCTCGTCGAGGACATAGCGGCTCACCACGGAAGCGTCCGGGCGGGGGCCCCATGCGTAGATTTCGGCGAGCTTCTGCCGTTCCGACTCGTTCATGTCGGCGCCTGCGTAATCGAGGACATACCGGTCGACGGACTCGTTGGTCATGGACCGGCCCAGCCCCCATGCGCCTTTGATCATGTCGATCACGGTGCTGTTGTTCTGGCCCGCGATCGCGTTGCCCAGCACGTACTCCCAGATGCGGTCGGGGTTATTGCCGCAGGCGTACAAATCCCGGGCCTTATCGGCGTCGCCGCCCGAAAGGCCCGCGGTAATGAAGCCCGTCGTCACCGAGTCGATGGCGGCGGCGGACGGGCTGGGACCGATACTGTAAATAGCATTGAACCGCGGCCGATCGGCTTCGGTCAGGCCGCCTTGCTGCAGGGTCAGCGTAACGATCGCGTCCATCAGCGACGACGGGTCGTTGTAGGCCGATATGGTCAGCGCCTGGCGCACGGCCAGCATCGTCGGCCGCTGGTCGGCGGGCACGTTACTGTTGATGAAGCCGTCCGCGTAGCCGCCGGTCACGATGCCGTTCGCGGCCGCGCGGGCGCTCGCGAGGTCGGTCGGCGTGGCGGCGTTCCAGGTGGCGTTGAAGCCCTGCAGGTAGCCGTATGCCAGCGCCTGGTTGGCCGGCGGGATGTGAGTGCCGACCCACGCGTAAGTGTCACCATAGGCCTGCGCCATGCGCAGGACGCCGTCTGAGGTGCCCGCGTGCGCGTTCCATGCCACCGCGTACTGGTTCGGCACCCCGAAGAGCACGTCGGCGATGCCCTGGAGCTGGTACATGCCGGCGTTCGCCGAGACCACCTGCGACCGGACGCCGTACATCGTTTGGCTCGAGGCGGCGGCAGTCGCCCATCCGGAGCACAGCTCGCTGTTGATTTCCGTCACGTTGTCCCGCAGGTAGTACAGGTCGCGGCTGGCGTCCGTGATGTCGTCCGTCGCATTGTACAGCTCCCGGCTGGCGTCCGTCACGTTGTCGTACAGATCGTGCAGCCCGGTATGGAGGTCCGGCGACACGTTGGCCAGCGTGTTCCGCTGCACCTCATAGACGGACGTGGTGGACGTGACGTTAGGAATCGAGCCGTTGTTCACCGTCTGGTTGAGCCGATCCACGAAGGCCATCGCCGTCCCGGGATCGCCCTTGATGGCCACGATGATCTGGCTCTGGGCGGCGTCCGGGAACCGGGCGTTATAGATGTCCTGGGCCTGGATAGACTCGAGGTCCTTCGGGATGAACGAGTCCATGCTGTACGTCAGCCGGTCGCTGAAGGTAAGCACCAGCGGCACCGACAGCACCAGCACGACGAGCCATACGGCCAGCACCGCGTACGGGTGTCTGGTAACGAACGTTCCCCATTCCCTGAACAAGGCTTACACCTCCGGCAGCGGGGCGTGGGCGTGGATCTGCTGCAGGATGTTCGCGGCTTCGCTCGGATCGAACTTCAGCTTCCCGCGCTCGACGCCCAGCACCCGGGTCATGATGTCCTCGGCGGCCTGGATCATCCGGTAATAGCGCTCGTCGTCGCCGGACATGGCGATCCGGTCCTCGAGGTAGCCAAACGCGTACACCAGCATCTCGACCGACTCCCGGGGGTACGCGACGTCGAAGATCCCGGCCTCTTTTCCCTGCTCGACGATCCGCGTGATCAGCGGGATAACGATGTCGAAGGACTTCAGGATGTACCGCTGGTGGGTGACCAGGTTCTCCTCCGTGTGGATGAACTCGAACAGGTTCTGGTCGTACTTGTGCATGGCCAGCGCAGTGTTCGCGATGATCTCGATCTTCCGGCAGGCGCTCATGCTTTCGTCGGAGAGGAGCCGCTCCAGCGATCGCCGGTAGACGTCGATGTAGTGCTCGATGACGGCGTTCAGGATGTCGTCCTTGGACTTAAAATAATAATAGAACGTGCCCTGTGCTACGCCCACCTTTTTCACGATGTCGTTGACCGACGTCTGCTTGTAGCCCTGCTCCCTGAAGAGCACCTCGGCGGCCTCGATGAGCTCGCCCTTCCGGATTTCCGGGGTCTTCGTTATTCGCATGCTGAACGCTCCAGGCGGTTGACTGACCTTACTCAGTTTGACTGACCTTACTCAGTTTGACTGACCTTAGTCAGTTTGACTGACTCTTAGTCAGTTTGACTGACTCTTAGTCAAAAGGCGCTAAAAATATTTAAGGGTTTCCAGTGGAGGTATCGAGGGCCGGGCTGTTCGCCGCCGGGTAGGGCGATCATATCACACGTTAATAATATTCTAAGATAAGCATGCGACTCAGGCCTTGTTCAGGCTATCCGACTACTGTCACGCTCGCCAAGGGCGCCATGTAGCCAGGAGCGCCAAGGTTTTTACAGAGTAAACTGGACGATGCCGAAATATCAAGTGAAGGAACAGCTAAAACAGTTCCAGACAGTCCTCTGCACGTTGATAAAAATACTGCGGTGCTACTCCATCGAAAAACCCGGCTGTGTCAGTAATTAATATAATAAAAAGTCTTGGCGCTCCTGGCTACCTGGCGCTCTTGGCGAGCGTGACAGTAGTCGCATAGCCTTAGCTTGGCCAAATTCGCTCTGTAAAAAAACGATACCGGCTGTGCTTTATTTAATCTTACCCGGGGCCTGTCGTTTCAGCTCGTCAATGCTCGCATCGGGATGTTTCTTCAGGTAAGCGGCGGCCTTCTTTTCGTGCAGCAGCCGGCAGTCCTTGCAGGTCCAGACCGGGTAGCCTTTGCTGCTTAAGATCCACTCGCCCAGTTCCGGGTCTTCGCACGGGTACAGCGGGCAGAAGCAGAAGGTGCAGTCCTGGCCCTCGAAATGGTGGCACGGGTAATACGGGCATTTGTTTTTACCCATTTTGCCGTCCGGCTTCGCGATCCAGTAGAAGCCCGCGTCGCCGTTGGCCATCACGAACAGCCGGCTCTGCATCGCCGTCTTCTCGCCGATGCCGTGCTGGCGCCGGATGCCCTCGGCGACGCCCTTCTTCACGCACCGGTAGATGCTGTGGCCGATCGTGGTCGCGGTGCCGGAATATTCGTAATATAGCGGCTCGCAGACGGGCGTGCGGACCTCCTCGGACAGGACGGCTATCGCGTCGGTGGTGGTCCCCGTGAACTCGAACCCCATCTCGAACAGCGCCTTCGCCTTGGCCTCGGTCGCGGTAATAATGGCGCTGGCCATCGCGCCCTCCGACATCCGGCCGTGGACGACCAGCAGGATGTTGATCGTGCCGGGCACGCCCGGGTCGTGGCACGGGTTGCTGATGCCGGCGGTGATGAACGCGGTGGTATAGGCGTCGCGCACCACGCAGAGGTTCTTCATCTGGACCGCCGTTAAAAAGCCGAAGTACGGCTCGTCGGCCCCGGCCGTGGCGGCCACCTGCTCCAGGTACTCCGCCGGGTCGTCGTTGTTGAACTGCCGGCTGACCTCGTGGTTGACGACGGAGCGTACCCGCCGCCGGCCCCCGTTGATGCCGGTGCTGATGCCGTCGAAATCGCCTTTGATGACTAGCGTGTGATCTTTAACGTAGTAGCGCAACTCTCTACCGCCTGAAACCGGACGATGCCGGGCCTTTTTTGTTTTCCCTTATACGTTTGCGGCACATAAATACTTAACCGGGAGCGGGAAGGCCGGAGCCTCCTCAGCGCAATCGTGCAACCGGTTAATTATTTATATCTTGCCAGTTAATCAAGTAAAATTGTCTTAACTCAATTTAAATTTAGGTGTTACAATGCTGGCGAGAGATAAAATAGTTTTTGTGCTGCTGGCCGCGGTGGTCGTGACGGTCTGTGGCTGCAGCAGCACGGTGACGCCTTCGCCTGCACCGGAGCCGATGTCACTGTACCCCATGACCGTTTCCGACTACTATGACTGCACGGTCACCATAGCGCACGCACCTGAACGCATCGTGTCACTATCGCCCGTCAACACGGAAATACTGTTCGACCTCGGGGCGGGGGGCAGGATTGTCGGTAACACGGATTACTGCGACTACCCGGCCGGGGCGAAGAACATCACCCACGTGAGCGGGTTCAACGCGATCAGCTACGAGAAGATTATCGCTATCTGCCCGGACCTGATCGTGGCCGAAGACATCGTCAGCGAGGAGGCGATCGCCCGGCTGCGGGAAACGGGCATCCCGCTGGTCGAGCTCAAGAACAACAACCTCAGCATGATCCGGGAGAACATACTGTTGATCGGCAAAATAACGGATACAGAGGCCAATGCGACGGCGCTGGTCGCCGGGATCGACAGGGACGTCGAAAGCATCCGGTCGAAAACGGCCGGGCTGAACGACAGCCAGAAGCCGACGGTGCTGCTGCTCGCCGGTTTGACCAAAAAGGCGATTTACCCTTATGGCACGGGCACATACGGCGACGAGCTGCTGACGCTTACCGGGGGCAGAAACGTCGCCTCCGGCCTCACCGGGTACCAGGTGATGAGCAACGAGGCCATCATCAAAGCGGACCCCGACTTCATCGTCGTCCCGGTGAACACACCGATGTGCACGATGAGCGCCTATGAGAACCTGAAGAACGGCAGCGAGCCATGGATGAAAGACCTGAAGGCCGTCAGGGCCGGGAAGGTCATTGCGGTAGAAGGAAGCCTGTTCCTTCGCCCGGGGCCGCGGACACCTGAAGCAGGCCTCGCCCTCGCCCGGGCCATCCACCCGGAACTGTTCCAATAAACCGACATGCTCCCCCCGGGGGGCATGTCACCTCCCTTTTTGCGGGCCCTGGCTGTAGTGTACGTTGTGTCATGTGCCGGCCGGAGTAAACAGTTCAAGAACGGCTGTATTTACCCGCAGCATCGACAAACGATCGGGCGAAATCGTTCGTGAAATAAGCGTGCGTGTACGCGCCGATGGCGTTGTGCTCGTAGATGCCGTCGAGGCCGCCG
>MVRA01000027.1 GCA_002067315.1 Methanocella sp. PtaU1.Bin125
GAGCATGGCCGCCGCCGAAATGCCGCCGGCGCCCACGCCCTCCTTCACGAAGCCCTGCTCGTAGGCCAGCAGCCCTTCATATTTCGACCGGGCGAAGGACAGCTCGGCCACCATGACCGGAATGCCGACGTCCGCCTGCTTCAGGATGCCGAAGAGGTTAGCGCTTTTGTCTTTCGCCACCCAGCCGGTGGTGGAGAGCGCAATGTCGAATCCTTTGATATCGACGATCTTTGAAAGCAGCACCGCCACGGCCGCCATCTGCGTGCCGCCCGCAAGGATAATCGGCACCTTCCGGGCGCCCATTATCAAACCTATGGCCCCTGCCATCATCGGATCGCCCACGCGCTCGATGGCCGTGATCGGGTCGACCGGCCCTTTGATGCCGGCGGCGCGCAGCCCCTCCGCGACGACCGACGATTTCAGCGGGTGCGGGTTCTTCTGCATGCTGCTGCTGGTGAAGCCGTCCATCTGCAGCCCCATAGCCAGGAGCACGCCCAGCGCCGTGGTCGTGCCGGCCGGGATGGTCTCGCCGATGACGATGAACTCCGACTCAGCCGCAATCTGCTCGCCAATCTTTTTGGCGCCTTCGATGATTGCCTTTACGTTGGATACGGCCCGGCCGGTCCGGATGTCCTTCCCCGGCCCGTCGCCCGCCCGGAAATGCGGCACCAGCGGCGGTACTCTGATGCCTGCGTCCACGTAATAATCCCGGAAGTCCGCCAGCGTCACGACCGCCCGGGTGATAATCCCCGGCGTCGGGATGAACGGCGGTATCACCGGAATCTCGTCCAGCGTCATGATCCGCCCGGTGTGCACAAACTCCGCATCAAGCGGTGGCGTATACACGTTCAGCTCCGCGCTGGCCCCGGCTGCCGTGATGCCCGGGATGGCCGCGGTGTCTGTATTCGCCATCAGCAGCACGAACGAGCCCCGGCCCTTGATCTTTTCTGCGAACTTTTCCGCATTGTTGTAAAAAGTCAGTCCCTCGATCTGTTTTATAGGAACACCTTCTCGACTTCCTCTATAAGCGCCTCTAAGTAAATAAATCTTGTTATAACTCAATTTTACTTGAATACGTCGAGTCATCAGAGGTTTCAAGAGGTCGCAGAGACTTCCACCACAGAGGGCACTTGGTACGCAGAGGTACCCACAGAGGAGTTTTATGAAAATGGCTCGTATAGCCCTTTCATTAAATAAAACGATTATTCAGTATTGTTTAGATAGAAAGGCTGTTACCGGTTATTTCTGATGCTTCGCCAGGGCTCAGCGCAGCGCTACAAACTCGCGACGATCGCAACGAAACGCGACGGGCGCGACGATGATAAATAGATAAACAACCACTATTAGCCACTCTTAAAGAAACGTAGCGCCCGTCGCGATTCGTCGCGGCCGTCGCGGGAATACCGTCCGTCGAAATGCCCATACAAGGCCTCGACGAATCCCCTTTCAATGACTCAGCGTAATACTGCAAACTCGTGACGGGCGCGACGAAACGCGACGGGCGCTACCTTTCTCTAAGAATGGTCAAATAACCTGTTATCCTTAAACAGACGTAGCGCCCGTCGCGTTTCGTTGCGCTCGTCGCGGGAATTAGTACGACCGGCCCCCGAAACGAAGCCAATTTTCATCGAGCTGACCGATCCGAAAAACGCAGAGGGCCCTCATTTTTAATTATGTCGGCGAAGTTTGCCTTTTCAATACAAAGCTACTCCTGTCGCGTGCGCAAAGTATGCCAGGCAGCACAGAGCACAGAGAACGAAAACGATGATAGGGCTACAAGAATGCCAGGGATACCAGGACGCCAGTGTAGATGCCGCCAGGACGCCAGGTCGCCAGGACGCCAAGAATTAAACAGGAAAGTTATAGTGAACCAGCTTTTTGAAAAAACCCAGCGTCCTGGCATCCAATGTAAATATAGACTGCCCTTGCCTGAAAATCGCTGTAAGGAAAAACCTTGGCGTGCTTTGCGCCCTGGCGGCATCTAACTTAGCGCTCCTGGCACCCCCGGCGTTCCTGGCGACCGTGACAGTAGTCGCATAGCCTGAACAGAGCTAATCACGTATCCTAATAAGTGAATATTATGATGTTTTTATCCATTCGATCGTTTGACCCAGCTCGCGTTTGATCCGGTACTTGCGCTCAAAATACGAGAGGATGTTCCCCACGTCCCGTGCCAGCATTTCGTCGGCGGTCTTTCCCCCCGCCTCGACGTACTGGGGCCAGTCAATAATAGTAATCCCGTCGTCGCGGACCATGACGTTGTACTCGGAGAGGTCGGAATGAATAAGCCCAAGCTCATAGGCTTTTTTCACCTGTTTTAGTGTCTCGTCGAGGTACCACCCGGGCTCGACGAGGTTCGCCTTCGCCATCTCTACCCCGCCGACCACGCTCATGACGACGGCGTGCCGGTTGTGGTCGACGGGCTCCGGGACGTTGACGGCCGGGTAGAGCCGTTCCAGCGCGTCGTACTCCCGCTTCGCCGCCAGCATGGCCGCGTAAAGCCAGGAAAAGTTTTCGATCTCGATGTCGACGAGGTGCTGGCGGGAGCGTTTGACCTGCTTGAAGCTGGTACGGCCTTCGCGGTGGAACTTGATGGCGTACGGGCGCAGTCCCATCGCCGCCAGGACGACGGACTCTTTACCGACGCCGATCACTTCGCCGAGCGCAGCTATCGTATCCTTCCTGACGAAGGCTTCGATAGCCAGAAGGTCGTAGCCGTCGAACTTGAGCCGGTAGCCGACATAGGACTGGATGTACCGTTCGATGATGTCTTTGTCGACCAGTTCGTTCAGCCGGTACTCGACGGTCTTACGCCCCAGCCGGGTGAAGGCCTCGACGTCCTCGACGGGCACCCACTGGTGGGTCTTCATGCCTTCCTCGACTCCGCGAAGGATCTTCTTCTCTTCGGGCAATAGAGAACGGTAAACGGCCGCGTGATCGATCATGAAAGCTCCGGTAAGTGCCTAAAAAGAAGAGGTTAAGCTTATTCGTCTGCGCCCTGGACTTCCTTCTTCGCCTGCTTGAGGCGCTCTTTGGCAGTGTAGCCCGTAGCCTCCTCGAGGAAGTCCCTGAACTTCTTATTGGTGTCCAGGATAACGTTCGTATCCTTCACGGTGAGGTCGGACTGTGTCTCGACAAACAGCTTCTTGTCCTCGACCCAGGCCTTGAGCTCTTTGATGGCGCCGTAGTGGAGCGTAAGCTTCCCGCCGTTCTCCTGCGGTGCGACCTGGAAAATTTCCTCCAGGACCTTCTTTATTCTCTCGCCTTCAGGCTTGAAGCCGCGTTTGAACTTGTATTCGCTGATGCTATCACCGTGGATATGTTTGTGGCTGGCAGGTAAAAAATGTTTCTCCATGGAAGAGCATAGACGGCAGGCCATTCTTGAAAGAGCACGGGTGACAGACCATTTTTAGGATTGTTACCGTATCTACAAAGTTTTATATTTTCTTGCATCGTACTTTTCTTGATGGCAGAAAAGGCGGAGGAACCGTTCGTACAGGTCATAGCGGAAAACATCGAAAGTAAAAACCCGATCATACTGGGCGGTTTCCCCGGCATGGGCCTGATAGGGAACATCGTCGCACAATACTTTATTGACCAGATGGACATGCAGCCCCGGGGCCGCGTCGACTCCCGGCTGTTTCCCCCTATCGCTATCCTTTATGGCGGCATCGTCAAGGGCCCGGTACGCATATACGAGAACGTCGAGAAAGGGCTCGTGATCGTGTTCTCCGATATCCCCATCGACCCGATCATCAGCCGCGAAGTGGGCAAAGCCATCGTCAAATGGGCCCAGCAGTTAAACCCGCGAGAGGTCGTCTCTATCGCAGGGCTTGCGACCAGCGGCGAGGAGCATAAGGTCTACGGCGCAGCCACCACCGAGGCGGGGCTGGAGAAGCTCAAGAATAACGTCGAAATCTTCGAGATGGGCACCATCACAGGCGTGCCCGGGGTCATGCTCAATGAGTGCATGAACAGCGGCATCCAGGCGATCTGCATCCTGGGAGAAACCCGCGGGCCGACGCCCGACCCGAAAGCGGCCGTCATGGTCGTCGAGGCGCTGAATAAGATATACGGGTTCGACGTGGCTATCGATCCGATGCGGGAGCAGGCGGAACAGATCGAGCAGATGCTCCACAAGCTGTCGGAACAGATCGGCGAGGCGGAAGCCAAACCCGGCAAAGAGACACAGGGCATGTACGGGTGAGACGATGAAACTGGCCGCGTTGACCGGGTTGAGCCGTGAGTCTATCGAGGACCTGCTCAAGCATCACATCCGGACCTTCGAGATCCGCAGCGCCCACAACATGATCGTCTTTTCCGGCATCCGGCCCGGCGACAGCATTTTTATTACGGACGTCGTGCCGCCCGACCTGATACCGGGGGTATGCGGCCACATCGTGACCGTCCGGGGCGTCGACGTCCATATGAGCCGCGTCAGCGTATCCACGCCTCTGAACCACGAGGAACGGGAGACCATGGGCGCCCGGGTCCAGCTGGTGGTGCACGCGATCGGGAAGGTGCGGGACGTGTACCCGATCGAGCCCTATAAGCCTATATACGTTGAGGCCATAGAGATCAAGCACTGCGACGCACGGTAGGGTAAACATCATGCTTTATAATGTCTTTGTCTACGGCACGTTGAGAGACCCGGACACGCTGCACCGGCTGTTCCGCAAGGTCCCGCCCATGAAGCCCGCCCGGGTCAACGATTATCGCAAGTTCTACGATGAGGCGTCCGGCTACCCGATGGCCGTCCACGAGAAGGGATCGTTCGTCGAAGGCTCGCTGCTGCAGGGCGTCGGAAACCGCGACCTGAGCGCGCTGGACAACTACGAGGGCGTTCACAAAGGGCTGTACAAGCGCATCACCGTCCAGGCGATCGTCCCGGGCTCCCGGACACCGGTTGAGGCCCAGATGTACGTAAAAGGCTGCGACCTGCTTTAGCCCGACGGAGTACCGGCAAGGCTAAAGGCCGCCGGGAACGGGCCCTGGAAAACGGCGTTGCCCGCCCGCGGCCACGCGCACGTGCATATGACTGCGGCCAGGCTGCCCGTATCTACGCCCGGCGGCCGTCGATTTATTACTGTTTACATCGAAGCCGGCCGATGACAGGGATATCGGGCAGGTATGAAAGATAGAAGTAACTGTTCAGGTGTTCCTTGAAAGTCCTGTTCAGGCTTCCGGTATAGCCTTTGCGGAGGCTTAGCGCAGGACG
>MVRA01000028.1 GCA_002067315.1 Methanocella sp. PtaU1.Bin125
CCGCCATGATCGGTAGTATCGGCAGCTTGCGCTGGACGGCCCGGGCGATCTCGTCCAGGCAGAACCCGTCGGGCCGCCGCACCGAGGCCGGGGTGAGGACGACGACGAACCGGCCTTCGCCCGGCACTTCGGCGACCCAGTCCATGCCGGCCTCCACGTACCGGTCCCGGTCGTGCCCGTCGCGGGCGGGGTCCGGGTCGTACCAGATCTCGTGCCCCCGGGCCTCCAGGTCCCGCCTGATCCGCATGGCCAGCGCGGCGTGCTCGTCAGTCCCATAGCTCAGGTAGATGCGACGCGCGGTCTTCCTGCGTTCGACCGCGAACTCGTACGCGCAGTCCTCGCAGATGTAGACCTGCTTCTTCTTGCTGAACATCAGGTCGATAGACCCGCATTTCGGGCATCTGGCGGTCTCGGTCATAATTCTCGCTACGATGGGAGGCGCTCACATAATCCTGTCAGGCGCTGATACTATTTTGTTAAGCTCCGATATATTTAAATGGCTCGAATCGGTGCGCATCATTTCTAAATCTGTTGTATATTAACAGTTTTATTATATCAATCCGGGGCACATTTTTTCAAAATAGTGATCGTGTTATAAAAAATGAAAAAAATGTTACTACCTGTGTAGTTACCTGTTAACATGAATATCGGTGAGCACAGGCATTTATTTTTACAAATTATAATATTATATAATTATATTATATGCATTCATATCAAATTATCGATAATATTTTTTTACAATAAGGAATTAACCTCTATAATTCATAAATAACGCCGAAAAACATTCGTTTCATATTAATTTAAATTAGTTTCCGATATTTCAGATAATTCTATAAACCGGCTTGCATCGGCAGCTTTCAAATTTCTAATCCTTAATATGTAAGTCAATTTATAATAATTAATAGTGATATAATAGAAACATATATAATTGTATTGTCGTTAAATCCTGTTATTATTAATCGCCTGGTTAGCCGGCGTCAGGTCAATCAGCCGTATCCTTCGAAGAGATGGATATGAAAAAATAAACGTCGCGGGCCGTCCGGCGAATACTAATGGCCGCTATTCGCCGCAATAGTCAAATGGGGGTTTACTGGATGATGATAAACGATAGTTCATATTGTAAAAAGGACCGGATGAGAGCGCTCAAAACGTACTTCCACATGGGGCTCGTTCTCGCGTTATCTGTTTCAGCGCTATTCCTGGCCTCTTGCTGTCTGTCGATTGACGCGAACGGCGACATCTTAATCGGTTATACCGGTCCGGACCGGATGTCCGCGCTGGCCATGGGCCCCGTCACCAACGTCAACACCGGCGAGACCTTCACTACAATCCAGGCGGCGATCGACGATCCCGACACAGTGAACGGCCATACTATCCTCGTCTTCACCGGCACCTACAACGAGCGCGTGGTCGTGACCAAATCGGTGGGCATCAAGGGCGAGGACGCCTATACGGTGCTGTCGGGCCCCCCGGGCAGCAACGTCGGCTTCGAGATACAGGCGAGTTACGTGAACCTGAGCCATTTCACCATCAATCGCAACTCCGGGGATGCCGGTAGCGTGATCAACGTGGCCGGGGATCACTGCAACATCTCCCAGGTGGCGATCGATGGGGCAGGTGGCGGCCTGGTCAGAGGCATCAGCATTTATAACGATAACGATTACAACACGATCCTGGCATGCACGCTCACAAACATGGGCACGGGCATTTACATCGGCGGCAGCCCCATGCCCCGGCATAACGACGTTGCCCATAACGTCATCACCGGTTGCACTCACGGGATCTGGCTCTCGTACGCATACGGGACCCGTATCTGGGCGAACGAGATCCAGTCCGGGTACTACGGCATCCAGGCGGAATTCAGCGAAGACGGCCTGATCTATTCCAACGTGATCGATGGCCAGGCTACTGCCGGCCTCTATCTCTACAACAGCTACAATAACGTCGTCATTAAAAATCGCGTGAGCGGCAGCGCAGCGGGCATATACGTCGCGCTGACCCCGCCCGCTACCCCCAACACGATTTACTTCAACTATTTCACCTCGAATACGGACAATTGCGTTTATGTGCCCAACCCGTCGGCCGATACGTTCTCGGGCATTGCCAGTTACAACTATGCGGGGAATAACTACATTAGCCGGAGCGTGGGCAACTACTGGAGCGATTATCCTGGGACGGACGCGAACGGGGACGGCATCGGCGATACGCCGTACGCGAACGATGCGATGACCGATAATTATCCGTTGATCTCAGACACCATCGTCGCTATCCCCGACGCCCCGCCGGTCCGGAACGTGGACACCGGAGAGACCTTCTGGACGATCCAGGACGCGATCGCCGATTCGGACACGCTGGCGGGCCACGTCATCGAGGCCGGGAGCGGCACGTACTATGGTATCGTCAATATCGACAAGGCCGGGCTGACCCTCCGGGGCATGGACACCGGCAGCGGCCGGCCGATCATGGACGCGCTGACCCCGGGGACCGGGGCCACGGGTTTCCTGCTGAACGCCGACGACATCGTGCTCGAGGGCTTCGATGTCTTCCAGGCGCCGGACTGGCCCGCGGGAGCGAACCTCGTGGAGGTCAACGGGGACGACTGCACCGTACAGAACATGTATATCGACGGCATGGGCTCCTGGGATGGCTATTATAACTACGGCATCGTCGTTAACGGCGATCGCGCCACGATCACCGGCAACAAGGTCAGCCAGTGCCACGAAGGCATCTGGATCAAGGGCTCGGACAACATCGTTTACTACAACACTGCAGACTTTAACGGCATCAACAACATCCTCGTCGGCCCCGGCTCGAACGGCAACATAATCGACAACAACGGCGTGAACGTCGCCGGAGGCAACGCCGGCATCGCGGTCCAGCACGGCTCGAGCGGCAACCGTATCTCGGGCAACGTTGCCATGGGTAACAAGCAGGCGGGTATCCAGCTCTGGGGGGCAGACGATAACTTCGTGTTCGGGAACACCGTCTGGTGCAACGGGATCGGCATCGAGGTAACGACCACGATGTCCTTCGAGTACAGCACGGGGAACCGTATCCAGAATAACTATGTCCGGCACAACGATTACAACGTATTGGTTATATCGGGCAACAGCGGCAACTACTTCTGGCTCAACGATTTCGGCGATGCTAACCTTGCCCCTGTCTCCAGCGATGAGCCGGGCAACACCTGGAACAGCCCCTGGCCGTATATCTACACGTCCTGGACGGACAGCAACGAGTACCAGAGCTTGCTGGGCAACAAGTGGCACAGCGACTACACCGGTTCCGACGCGGACGGGGACGCCATCGGTGATACACCGTACGCTCCCGGGCCCAACATTATCGATAACTTTCCGATAACCACCGAGGTAGACATCTGGGAGGTGTACCTCGGGGCACCGGACTCCATGTACACCGGTGGGAATACCTATACCTGCCGGGGGTCCATTTTCAAGAACTACGTGTCCTACACGGGTGCCGATGTCGATCTCACGTTATCGTCCGGCGACGCCGTCCTCCTCTCCTTCCCGGGCGGGGCCGGCAGCCTGACTCAGACGGTTGACGCGGGCGGCAACGTGCTGACCACGCTGACCACCGGCGACATGCCGGGCACCGTTCAGCTAACGGCGAGCATCTTCGGGTTCCAGGCCAGCCTCATCGACGGTCTGGGCGGCGTCATCGGCGACAGCCGGTGGGTGACGGTCGACGGCCCGATGGGCTGGAAGTTCCGGTCGGGGCTTAATGGTAACGGCGTCTACGACGACGGCGGGACCCGGCCTGGCTATTCGCTGTTATGGAGCTATTCGACCAGCGGTCCCATCGACTCTTCTCCTGCGGTCGTAGATGGCACGGTCTATGTCGGGGGCATGAATAATGGCGTTTATGCCCTTGATGCAGATAACGGGGCAGAGCTATGGATTTATGCCACGAACGGCCCGGTGTATTCTTCGCCTGCCGTAGTGAACGGCATCGTCTACATCGGGAGCCTGGATGATCATGTCTATGCGATAGATGCAGTTACCGGGTCTGAGCTGTGGAGACACGTGACCGGCGGCGACGTATACTCTTCGCCAGCAGTCGCTAACGAAGTCATCTACGTCGGGAGCCTGGATGGCTTTGTCTATGCGTTCGATGCTGCCGGCGGAGCGGATGTCTGGAGCTATGATACGGGTGCCCCGGTGTATTCTTCCCCTGCCGTGGCCAGCGGTATCGTCTACATCGGAAGCTCTGACGGTCACGTATATGCGCTGAATGCGGATACAGGCTCTGAGCTGTGGCGCTTTTCGGCCGGAGACGCGATTGAATCTTCGCCTGCCGTGGTCAACGGGGTCGTCTACGTCGGGAGCACGGATGGTAACGTTTATGCGCTGAACGCGGCCACCGGGTCGGAGCTGTGGCGATTCGCGACCGGTGGCGGCGTCTATTCTTCGCCTGCCGTTGCGGACGGGGTGGTCTTCGTCGGAAGCTATGACGATAACGTTTACGCACTGAACGCGGCCACGGGGTCCGAGTTGTGGCGATTCGCGACCGGTGGCGACGTGTACTCATCTCCCGCGGTTGCCAATGGCGTAGTCTACGTAGGGAGCTGGGAAGGCCACGTTTATGCGCTTGATACGGCTGACGGGGGAGAATTCTGGCGATTCGCGACCGGGGCCTGGGTAATGGCTTCCCCGGCCGTTGCCGGCGGGACCGTCTACGTCGGGAGCCTGGACAGTTCCATTTACGCTATCGGTAACATCGTGCCGCCCGTCGCCGACTTCACGGGCACGTCCACCATCGGCGTCGCGCCACTGCGGCCGCTGTTCATGGACGCGTCGACGGGCAACCCGGACTCCTGGGACTGGGACTTCGGCGACGGCACGCCCCACGGTATGGAACAGAACCCGCAGCACTGGTACATGAACCCGGGCGTCTATACCGTGACGCTGACGGTCAGTAACGCGGCCGGCTCGGACACGATGGTCCAGACCGGATACGTCGAGGTGCTCCCGGGCCGCATCTTCGGCGATTCCGGCGGTGAGGACGGGTACGCGGTCAAGGCGGTCAGCGACGGCTATATCCTCGTCGGCGATACGAGCTCGTTCGGGGTGGTGGGAAAGGACGTCTATCTGGCCAAGACGGACTTTAGCGGCAGGCTGATCTGGGAAAATCATTACGATAACCTGGCCTTCGACTCCGGCCACGACGTCGTGGAGGTCAGCGACGGCTACGTGATCGTAGCCACGACGTCAGCCGGTTCGCCCACGTATAAGGTCTGGCTGCTGAAGGCCGACTTCGACGGTAACCTGCTCCCCGGGGACGTGACGATCGGTACAGACGGCTACTATACCGATGGCCGCTCGATAGCGGCGACGAGCGATAACGGCTTTATCGTCGCCGGGTCCACGAACGATCCCGGGCTGACTCACGGCAATGGCGATCTCTACCTGCTAAAGACGGATGGCAGCTTTGGCGTCGCGTGGCAAAACGCCTACGGCGGGACCGGCAACGACGCCGGGCGTTCCGTGATCGAGGCGGTCGACGGCGGCTATGTCGCCACCGGGACCATCGACATGGGTGCCGGCAATATCGACGTGTATCTGCTCAAGACCACGTCCGGCGGCGACCAATCGTGGACGCGAACCATGGGTGGAGCCAGCCAGGACACCGGGGAATGCGTCATCGAGGTCCCGGGCGGCTACGTCATATCCGGCAGCACCTGGTCCTACGGCATGGACGGGGAGATCTGCCTGTACAAAACAGATACTACCGGCAACCTGTTGCCCGGCTGGCCGCAGCACTACGGGACCGCCGGTGCCGGGTATTCTGTAGCCACCATAGCCGACGGCTACGTCGTCGCCGGCTCCGGGCCATCCTATAACATGTACACTGACGTATACCTGCTCAGGACAGACCTGGATGGTAACAAATTATGGGACAGGTCCTTCGGCGGCCCGGGTTACGATTATGCCCGCGACGTCGTCGTAACGGCGGATGCGATCGCCATGGTCGGGCCTTCCGACACGTTCGACAGTAACTACGATATCTATCTGGTCATCGCCGACCTCAACGGCAACATGCCCTATTGGCACCAGTTCTACGATGCCGGGGCGCTAGACATGGGCTATTCGATCGTGTCCGTGAGCGACGGCTACGTGATCGCCGGGGAGACGGACTCGTTCGGCAGCGGCGACTCCGACGTCTACCTGATGAAGACCGACCTGGACGGCCGGATGATCTGGGAGAATCACTATGGCGGTTCCGGGCACGAGGGCGCAAGTTCGGTCATTGCCGTGAGCGATGGTTTCGTCATCGCCGGCTATACGACATCGTACGGTGGCGACTACGACTTCTATCTGGTGAAGACCGACCTTGGCGGCAACTTAGTGTGGCAGCAGGCCTACGGCGGGGCGGGCTCGGATAGCGGAT
>MVRA01000029.1 GCA_002067315.1 Methanocella sp. PtaU1.Bin125
GGCATCAACAACCGGCTCGTCTACTACGCCGGCGGCGTCCCGCGCCAGGACGCGCTGAGCGGCCTGGTCCGCGGCGGCCACGTCTACAACACTCCGGGCACCTACGAGGTCCGCATGGTCGTCTACAAGGACGGCGCGGAGTTCGCCACGGCCTACACGACGGTGCAGGTCGATACCGTCCACGAGTGGAACGGCAATACTGAGTATAACGGCCAGCTCGGCATGGGGCAGCAGCTTGACAACGTGTATTACAGCATCGACTGGGGCGACGGCACGGCGCCGGATAGCGGCCCGTACCCCGGCGGAAGGCTGCAGGTATCCCACGCCTACCAGAAGGGCGGATTCTTCACGGTCACGGTGAGCTTCTGGCTCGGGTCATCGTATTCCAGCCTGATCTCCAGGTGGCAGTACGACATGCTGGGCGCGGTCACGAAGGGCGTGGACATTTCGGCGGGCGGAGCAGATATCGTCCGCAACGGCATCACTATGGGCACGCGGGACGTGTCGATGGGCGACGCTTACACGATGAGCGTCGACTTCCCGACGACATACATCGAGATACCGGGCAGCGGCGGCCAGTACGCCGAGCCCGGCGTCAGCACGCCCCGGCTTTCGGCGATCTTCCACTGGGGCGACGGCACGAGCTCCGTCGACGTGGTCCCGGACGCGAACGGCGTCGTACACTGCGAAGACACGCACGTGTACGCGGAGCCGGGCCGGTACACCCCGGGCGTAGAGCTTGTCCTTGATACCGATAGCGTCATCGGCATCGGCACCAGCGACATGCTGGACATCCGCTACCTGGCCGGTCCGATCGACGTCACGGTCGCCGGCGACACGGTGGTCGCGAGCGCCGGGCTGCCCGGCGGTGTCAGCGGCCTGACCGCCGACTGGACGCTCGTGAAGAAGGATGACCCGGCGATCACATACCTTGATACGGGCGACATCGGCTCTACGGTGATCGAGATCACCGGCATGTTCAGTGATGTGAGTCCGGGACAGTACATACTGACGCTCGACCTGAAAGACCGTAGTGGCACGACCATATTCTCGGAGGTGTACTACTATGTGTCCGTATAGGCCAGGGGCAAAGACTCAAACGGGAAAGGTATGCGATATGAGCGAGAATCACCGGGTGCCAGCAGATCGTAACAAATACCGATCGGCGCCTTCGAGGGTCATGGCGCTGCTGGCCGTCATCCTGGCGGCGGCAATGGTGCTCTCGACCCAGGCCGCGTTCGCCCGGCCGATCATTTCGGACGGCGGGGCCGGCACGGGCAGTACATTGAGTGGCACCATCAGCGTGCCGATCCCCGGACAGACGATCTATACGATAGCGTTCAGCCAGGAATCGGCGGCAGCCATGCAGGCGGCCCGAGACCGGGTCACCGGTATCGTCCAGGCCAACAACGGACGGGTGCTGGCCGCGTTCCCGTCGATCGACGCGATAGCGGTCTGTGTCCCTGACGGTGTCGCCGGCCAGCTCATGGCCGTGCCCGGCGTCCGGTACGTGGAGGCCGACGTCGAGTATCATTTCTCGATGGACGAGGTCGCCGAGCAGGTCGACGTCACGCCCCTGTGGGACGGGGCGGGGACACCCGGCGCTCAATACGACGGCCACGGTATCGTGATCTGCGTCATCGACTCCGGCGCGGCTACCTGGCACCCCGACCTCCGTGGCAAGATCGACAGGATCTATAATTTCGTCCCCGGAGAAGCATCGGTCATCGACACTTCCGGCGCTAACTACGTTAACGGGATTGACAACAGCATCAGCGGCCACGGCACCTTCGTCGCCAGCCAGATCGTCGGCAGCGGTACCGCATCGATGGCGGCGGACGGCGGGCCGGGCATCTATAAGGGCACGCTCCCCGGCTACGCGGGAAAGATCGCCAGGAACGACCCTCAGTACACGGAGCTCCGCGGGCCGTTCAAGGGCCTGGCGCCCGGGGTCACGCTATATCCCATGCGGGTCTCGATAGGCTCCGGCGCATCCTCGCTGGCGATCAAGCTGGCGATCCAGAAAGCGATTGATCTCGACGCCGACATCGTCTCGATGTCCATGAACTCCGGCGTCGAGGACCAGTCGATGAACGACATGGTCGCGCAAGCCGTCGCCGCGGGTATTGTGTTTGTGGTGTCGGCCGGCAACGCCGGCGACGACCCGGGCACGGTGCAGTGTCCGGGTAACCTGCCGCAGGCCATCACGGTCGGCGCGGTCACCCGGAACGACGAGGTGGCCGGCTTCAGCTCCCGGGGCCCGACCCGGTCCGGCTTGATGAAGCCGGATATCGTGGCCGTCGGCGAGACCGTGATCGCGGCCAGCCGCGCGCTGGCCGACGTCAACGGCCCGGCGACGCCGGCGTACGACCCGGAGAACAACTTCCAGCGGTACTACCAGGAGTACTCGGGCACGTCCATGTCGACGCCCGAGGTGGCGGCCGCGGCGGCCATCGTCATGCAGCGCTACAAGGATCTGTACCCGGGCCGATCAGAGCTCACGCCCGGACAGGTCAAGGAGATCCTCATCAAATCCGCCCGTCACCCGTACGGGTGCCCGGCCGGGGGCGACTCGAACTGGGGCAACGGTGTCCTGGACCTTTACGCGGCGATCAAGCTGGTCGAGCTGGACAAGATCCCGGCGGCGGAACAGGTAACCGTGCCGTCGGCGTATTTCGAGAAGCCGGAGGTCGCGGTGAGCGAGAGTGACCCCTCGCTCGACATCAACATCGTCGCGAGCAATGTGCCGCCGGACGGCATCAGGATCAAGGTGGAAGCGTTCAGCGGCTCCGGGGCCATCCCGGGCCAGGACTTTGCGGCGGACACAAGGATATTGACGTTTACGCCGGACCATCCGACACAGGCCTTCCCGGTCGAGATCATCGATAATCCGCTGCCGGAAGGTCAGAAGGTATTCACTATCAAGATGAGCCCGGAGGACCCCGACGATAAGGTCTTCATCCCGGCGGAAACCTGCAAGGTCACCATCCGGGACGACGACCAGGCGGTGGTATGCTTCGCCGCGGATAGCTATACGGTCAAGAAACAATCGTCCGGTTTCGACTTGCCCGTCCGGGTGAGGGCGGACTGGACCGGGAACCCGGCGGCCGGGGATATCGATGTCCGTGTCCGGACGATCGCAGGGTCCGCGACCCCCGGGTCTGACTATACGACCTTTGATCAGGTCGTGAGGATCGTCAAAGACCCCGGCAGCGTCATCGTCGAACAAACCATCAACATACCCATCCTGGCCGCGGGATCGACGCCGGAAGGGCTGGAGTACTTCACCGTGAAGCTCAGCGACCCGGTGAACGCCGTGCCCGGGAACCCGAGCGTGGACACCGTCTGGGTGCGGCCATCGGCGACGGATGTCACCGCACCGCACACTGTATCGTGCAGTACCCCGACGCCTTCGGTCGGCGAATGGTATACATCGGCTGTGCCGGTCGACATCACCGTAGCGGACGACTCCGCCGGTTCCGGGATCGACTAC
The DNA here is from genome assembly GCA_002067315.1 of Methanocella sp. PtaU1.Bin125. Classification (GTDB taxonomy): domain Archaea; phylum Halobacteriota; class Methanocellia; order Methanocellales; family Methanocellaceae; genus Methanocella_A. Next base: position 3,494 of record MVRA01000029.1, read on the forward strand.
CTGAAGTACAGCGTAAACGACGGCCCGGTGTCGACAGTCGACGGCGGGCAAGCCCGCCCGGTCATTTCCACGAACGGCGTGAACACGCTGAAATACCGTGCCGTGGATAATTGCGGCAACGCCCTCGAGGGCACCCCGGTCACCGTCAGGATCGACCTGGCTCCGCCTGAGACGATCTGCACAATGCAGGCGGATAATGCCGTCCCCGGCCGGGTGAAGGTCACCCTGGCGGCCAGCGACGGCGCGCCGGGCGAGGGGACCGGCGTGGCCACGACCTATTACAGGAAGCCGGGCGATTCGACGTTCCAGCCGTATACCGGCGAGTTCACGGTCCAGGACGGCTCCGGCGCCGTCGAGTTCTACTCGGTCGATTTCGCAGGCCATCAGGAGGCCGTGAAGTCCCGGCTGATCCGGGTCGACACCCGGCCGCCGGTCACCACCTGCTCTCTCGGTGGCACCCCCGCCGCCGGCGGGTGGTACAACGAAGATGTGATCGTCACGCTGAGCGCGACTGACGATCAAACGGGCGTACAGTCGACCGAATATAAGCTGAACGACCTGGCGTGGGCACCCTACCTGTCACCGTTCACGATCTCGTCTGAAGGCGAGAATACGATGAGCTACCGGTCAATCGATCTCGCCGGTAACGCGGAGGTCGCCAGGACCATTGAAATAAAGATCGATCGGACTCCGCCAATCAGCACCTGTCCATATTATACCGACTGGACAAACGCGGAGACCGTCCGGGTGACGCTGGAGGCGACCGACTACCTCGGTCCGGTTGAGGGCGGCGCCGGCCTGAAGTTCATCAACTACAGCCTGGATGGCACGACGTGGACGTCGTACACGCCCTCGGCTGAGCCATGTACCTTCACCGTGACCACGCCGGAAAACACTGCGGCCATAACGACTGTGTTATATTATGCCGAGGACCTGGCGGGGAACATCGAAACGGGCACGGTCGATCCGTACACGCCGTATAACGGTCAGAGAATAAAGGTCGATCGAATACCCCCGGCGATAACCTTTGTGGTCGACCCGCCGGAACCGTCCAATGGCTGGTATTACGGTACCGTGAAGGTCGTGTACACTGCGACGGACAGCGGAGGGTCCGGCATCCAGGGCTTGAGCAGCTTTACGGACATCCTCGACGTCCCGGGGACTGACCAGTACTCCGGCTGGATGGTGCGGGACAACGCAGGTAACTTGATGAGCATATCGGTAGGCCCCTTCAACATTGCGGCCGCAGAGATGACCCTGGGCCCAATCACCGCCCCGGTGAGCCCGATCGCCGCAGGCTCCCCCGAAGCGACGATCAGCGTTAGCGCCCCGTACACGGGCGGCCCCGTTACCCGGGCCACGTGGACCTGGGACGACGGCACGGCGGGCACGGCGGGCACGATCTCGGGTGATGCGATCACCGGAACCCATCGGTATACCTCGCCGGGCATTTACACGATCACCCTGACGATCGAGGATGCGACCGGTGCGAGCGTCAGCGGCAAGTACGAATACGTGGTCGTCTTCGATCCGAGCAGCCTGCTGACCGCCGCCGGCCGCGCCAGCTCACCCGCGGGCGCGTATTACGCGTCTCCGACGAAGGGCGGCGTGGACATCTTCGCGACCCACTCCCAGTACGTCCGGGGCCGGATGCTGGCCTGCAGCTTCTGCAACTTCAACTACAACTCGGGGACGCTGCCGTGGGACGACCTGCTGTTCCTGTCCACGTCGAGCGACTGGATGGTGGTGACGGGCAACAAGGGCTACTACCAGGGCACAGGCCTGATCCTGGAAAAGCGGGCGGGGGCGAAGGTCCAGTACATGACCGGCTATAAGTTCCTGTTCGCGGGCCTGGACGTCAGCGGGGGCAAGGACAAGTTCCGCATGAAGATCTGGGACCCGACGACCGGCCAGGTCAAGTACGACAACCAGCCCGGCGCCCCGATCGATGCGGACGCGGCGAACACGATCAACTCGGGCAACGTATTCGTCAAAGGCTGAGAGGGCCGGGCAGGGCGACGAGTGATGCCCGGCCCGTCTCTCCCGTTTCCCGGTCAGGATAGCGATAGCTAATAAGGATTAGTGGTTATACTGATATGAGGTGCAGGGATGACAGGTAACCGGAACATCATCGTGATCGGAGCAGTGATCGTCGTATTGCTGCTAATCGCCTTAGGCGCATACGTCGTCTTGAATAACGGTGACGACAGGGGCATCTCGACCGTCGACGTCAGCGTTAACGTCGGTGTCAGGGTGATGGACCTCGCGAACGACAGGCCGGTGACCGGCGCGTGCGTCTACTTCGCAGCCTGCGCGCCGGACGGCACGAGCGACCGGGACGTCCACGCCGAAGATCTGACGGGCGATGATGGCTGGGCGGTGTTCTCGGTCAACTACACCCTGGACGAGAACCAGACGATCTACCTGGCCGCGAGCAACCGGAAACCTCTCCTGGAATCGGATTTCGCCGGCAGGGCGTTCAACGGCACGGGCTACCTGGGCGAATGGAAGGCGTTCAACTACAGCGTCCTGTACAATAAAGAGGACCATAAGGCGCTGGTCAGCTGTATGTTCGCCGTCGACATGGACTCGGGGAGGATGATCTGACCGCGAAGCCGGCCGGCGGCGGAGGCTGGCGGGCGGAATGATCAGGTACCGGCGGCAGATATTTATACGTGATTATGACTATTATAGCCTATATCCGGCCCGGGATATTATAATAATAGTATATCCGGGCCTCGTACATCTCACACGGAAATCTTTTAGAGGAGATTTATCATGAAGCAGCAAACCGAAGTCAAGACGCTGAAGGAAGGAAAATTCGTAATTATCGATGACGAGCCCTGTACCATCGTGGCCGTGCAGCACTCGAAGCCCGGCAAGCACGGCGCCGCCAAGGCCCGCGTGGACGCGATCGGCTTATTCGACGGCTCCAAGCGCTCCATCGTGCAGCCCGTGGACGCCAAGATCTACGTGCCCATCGTCGAGCGCAAGACGGCCCAGGTCCTCTCGGTCGCGGGCACCATGGCCCAGCTCATGGACACCTCGGACTACTCGACCTTCGAGCTCGCCATCCCGGAGGAGTTCCAGGACAAGGTCGTCCCCGGCTCCGAAGTGCCCTACCTGACCTCGATGGGAAAGACTAAATTCTCCATCAGGCAATAAGATCACTGATGGGGCTCATCTGCGATGAGTAACAACGTTTTCGCCGAGGCGAACGCGCCTTATGACGAGGCGCAGTTCGTCATCTACGGCGTCCCTTTTGACGGTACTTCCTCGTTCCGGGCCGGCTCCCGCTGGGCGCCGGACGCGATGCGGAAGGCGTCCTATAATTTCGAGACCTACATCCCCGAGTTCGACGTGGACCTGGAAGACGTCCCCACGCACGACATGGGCGACTGCGATACCTACGTCAGCGTCGACGAGACACTGGAAGAGGTCTACTGCCTGACGAAGGGGATCGTCAACGCCGGCAAAATCCCGATCATGATGGGCGGCGAGCACTCGTTGACCTATCCCTGCGTGAAAGCGTTCCCGAAGGGCACCGGTTTCGTGGTCCTGGACGCCCACCTGGACCTCCGCCCGGAGTACCGGGGCGTCAAGTACAACCACGCCTGCGTCTCCCGGCACGTCATCGAGGAGCTGACGGACAAATACGTCTCCATCGGCGTACGCAGCGGCCCCCGGGAGGAGTGGAAGTTCGTCCGCGACCACCCGGAGTACAGGTTTTACACGTCCGACGACGTCTGCGCCAAAGGCATCGAGGCCATCCTGCAGGAAATAGACATTTACCTGTCCGGCTGCGACCGGATCTACCTGTCGCTGGACATGGACGCCGTCGACCCGTCTTTCGCCCCCGGCCTGGGGACCCCCGAGCCGTTCGGCATGACGCCCCGCGACGTGCGGTCGGTCATCCGCCACCTGGCGCCCCTGGCCGCAGGCTTCGACGTCGTGGAGATCTCCCCCGAGTACGACTGCGGGGAGATCACGTCCGTCCTCGGCGCCAAGCTCATCCGCGACTTCATCGCGGCGAAGTGGAAGTCGATGCCGTAAGGGCATCGTCTCCCGTTCCTGATTTTTATACTAATTTTATGAGGTTATTGACAGTCGCATTCCCGCACGTCGTGGAGGCCGGGATCGTTCAACGAGAGGCTCCTTGCAGGCCGGTCACTCACGCGCGCGTGTGGCTATCCGGGCTACGCTAAAAAAGGGATGGTCAGGATGACAGTTGTAATTTTTCTCCCTGCTCTCTACCTGCCGTCAGGGCCACGAGAGCGGCCCCGCAACCTTAAATCATGTACCGCAACGCGTTCTCGCTTCCGGCGCCCGTCCTCGGCATGGGCTGGTATCAGGCTGTGGTATGGCCGGTGCTATAAAAAGGAGCGCAGCCGCCGTGGTCGCGGCTGGTGTTATTTTTCGGATTCCTTGCCCTTCTCGATCAGCTCTTTGACCCGCTGGC
>MVRA01000030.1 GCA_002067315.1 Methanocella sp. PtaU1.Bin125
CAGTGATGATAGCGAACTGGGAAACGTCCGCCGACGAGCCGGCCGTAGTCGGGACGCAGATGAGCGGAGGCCCGGGTATGGGTATCCGGTCGACTCCCACGAAGTCCAGGATATTCCTCTGGTTTTTGCTGGCGATCCCGATGCCTTTGGCACAATCGATCGGGCTGCCCCCGCCTACCACCACGATGGCATCGCAGCCTTCGTTCCGGTAGACATCCACACCCTCCATCACCTGCTCACAGTCGGGATTTGGCCTGACGCCAGAGAAGAGCGTATACTCTAACCCATTCTCCGCGAGGCTATTGATCACCTTCCCGGTCCAGCCCGCGCGGATGACGTTCTCGTCGCTGACCACGAGCACCTTGCTCGCGCCAAAATTATTTGCGTAACGCCCTGACAGGCTCAGGGCTCCCATCCCGAAAACGAACTCGGGTGAAACGAACTTCCGCAGGTCCAGCCATGACGATTCAAACACGATAAACCCCCCATTGTCTGACGGCCGCGCGCTCATCCCCGGAGATGATTTTCCGGATAATCCCGCGTTACGATCATAACAGGGTTTCTATAAATGTTACATAATATATTTTATTTTAAGTATCGATTAGTTAATAATGGTGGGTCCGCGGGCATCCGGTGCCCGGAGTTGCATAAAAATGTTCACAGAGAAGCTCTGGAGTTTTTTAAACTAAGTCCTTTGTTCCTTGTATCCCGTCGCCCTGTCGTGTGAAGGCTCCGGCAGCCTCCTGATAAACCCGGGTCTCCAAAATATGGCCTGTTCTAAGTATTAATATGGGATTATGACGATTTGGTCAAAATTGGGCTACATAGTATATATCGCTTAGCAGGTAGTTCAAATTGTACCGCCCGTCAACCCTCACGGCGTAATAGATAGATCCCTTACCTGTACAAATATTCTAAACATTATAAAATAAGTCATTGTTTAAAACGGGCAGCATGACCACGAACCTGGCGCCCTTCGTGTGGTCGCCCTTCACCCGATCCTCGACCCACACTTTTCCATGATAACCTTCCACCAGTGTCCTCACAAGGTACAATCCCAGGCCTTTGCCATGCGCCTGTGTTTTGCCCCGCTGGAACCGATGGAACAGCCTGGGCTTCAGCTCGTCAGGAATGCCCGGACCATCGTCCTCCACAGTGCACCGGTAATATACCCGGCCGTTCCGGTCGACGCGGTCCACTCCGACATCAATAGTGACTGGCCTGCCCGGCCGGGAGTGTTTGACTGCGTTGCTGATGAGGTTAAAGAATACGTCCCTGAGAAGGTCACTCCCCTCCACAAGGTAATGCGGGACCTCACGGACGTTGATGGTGGCGTCCCTGTCGCTGGCATGGAAGTCGCAGGACTTAAGCTCCTCGAACAGGTCGTGCAGATCAACCGGTCTGGTCTTTACTCCCTTGTCGGCCAGCCGCTGGAGCTTCCGGACATTTGATATCAGCCTTGAACTATTCTGTACAGCCTGCAAAGGCTTCTCGATCAACACTTTGCCATCCGGCCCGATCTTTCCATCCATTTCCAGCGTTTGAAGCGCCAGCTCGAGGAACCCGAGCGCGGACTGATTCATATTGTTAATATCGTGGCCCATCAGGTCAAGGTAAAGCTCGGCCTGCGCCTTCGCTTCCCGCAGCTCTATTTCAGCCTGCCTGCGCTCGGTGATGTCCTGGGTCGTGCCGAACATTCTGACGGGCTGACCCGCGTTGTCAAGGGTGACCTCGCCCTCTGCATGGATGACCCGTTCCACGCCACCGGGCAAGACGACCCGGTAATCGATCGAATAGGGCATCGTGCCGGAAAGAGCGGCCCGGACCGCCCTATCGACAGGCTCCCGGTCATCGGGATGCAAACTGGCAAGGAACTCATCATAAACGATATATTGCCGGTTACCAAAGCCGAACATCCGGAAAAACTCTATACTGCCCTCAACCCGATCACTTTTAACATCCCACGCCCAGTTCCCCAGACGAGTAATACGTTGAGCCCGGGCCAGGTTAGTCTCGCTCCTCCGCAGCGCCTCCTCGGCCCGCTTGCGCTCCGTGATGTCCTGGCCCTGCGCGATCGTCGCCACCAGCTGGCCCTGTTCGCCGTGTATGTTCGCCGAGTTCCAGAGCGCGATGCGGGTGCTGCCGTCCTTGCGAAGAATAGGTATCTCGACCGACTCCCAGCGCTCGCCCGCCAGCGCGCTCCTGATCTTATCCATCGACTCATCGATATTCTCGGGCGAGAAGAGCATACGCAGGTTCTTTCCAACGACTTCCTGTGCCTCGTAGCCGGAGAGCCGCTCGAAAGCATGATTAAACTGTGTGATAACAAACCCGGGGTCCCACACGATGATCGGCGCGTTCGCATAGTTGATCAGGCTCTCCAGGTAATCACGGGTCTGCCGCAGCGCCTCCTCGGCCCGCTTGCGCTCCGTGATGTCTAGATTGTAGAAGCGAACGATTCCCTGGTCAGGCACGGAATAGATCGACTGTTGATAAAATGTACCGTCGAGCTTCACATCTCTCACGAATAACGCATTTCCCTCTTTGAACTTGCCGACGATTTCGTCAAATTCCCGGAGGAGCGGGTGGTCAGTTTTATATAACTGCAGATCAGGGAATAATTGGTTTGCGGCAGGGTTAATATATTTTAATATTCCATCGGTGCTAACCTCGACGACCGGGTTGGGGTTTAGCTCGGGGAATGAGGCAAGGTGGGCAATCCGCTTCTCGGCCCGCTTGCGCTCCGTGATGTCCTGGCCCTGTGCGATCGTCGCCTGCAACGTGCCGGATGTATTGTACACGTTCGCCGAGTTCCAGAGCGCGATGCGGGTGGTGCCGTCCTTGCGAAGAATAGGTATCTCGACCGACTCCCAGCGCTCGCCTGCCAGCGCGCTCCTGATCTTATCCAGCGACTCGCCGATATTCTCGGGCGGGAAGAGGAATTCCAGGTTCTTTCCTATAACCTCTCCTGCTTCGTAGCCGGAGAGCCGCTCGAAAGCACGATTAAACTGCGTTATAGTAAACGCCGGGTCCCAGACAATGATCGGCGCGTTCGCATAATTAATCAGGCTCTCCAGATAATCGCGTGTCTGCCGCAGCGCCTCCTCGGTCCGCTTGCGCTCCGTGATGTCCTGCACGACGGCGACAAAATAATTAACTGTGCGGTCGGGATGCCGGACGCAACCGACCGAGAGAATGGCCGGGATAATGGTACCGTTTTTATTGATGAAACGCTTCTCAATCGAATAGCTGTCGATCTCGCCGGCGAACACCCGGTCAAACTGTTCCTCGTCCTTCGCCAGATCCTCCGGATGGGTGATCTTATCCCAGGATATACTCCTCAACTCGTCCGCGGAGTAGCCGACTAACGCGCACATTTTATCATTCACGCTGGTAATTCTCTTTTCCGGGGAGGTAACCAGTATGCCCAGCAGGGGCATCTCGAAATAGCTCCGGAAACGGGCCTCGCTCTCCCGCAGAGCGTCGACGGCCCGCCTCATGTCGTCGATGTCCGTGTTGCTGCCGAACCACTTGACCACGCTGCCCGCCGCATCCCGGATCGGAATGGCCCGGGTCTTGAACCACCGGTAAGCGCCGTCATGCCGGCGAATCCTGAACTCGATGTCAAAGGTCTCGCCGCGGGCCGAGGTCGAAGCCCATTCCAGGGCGACCCGTTCCCTGTCGTCCGGGTGTATCTGGTCCAGCCAGCCGTACTCCAGCTGTACATCTTCCGGAATGCCAGTATAATCGACCCATTGCGGGCTAAGGTAATCACACGCACCATCTGCCCGGCACGTCCACACCAGCTGGGGCAGCGATTCGGAGAGCCGACGAAACCTGGACTCGCTCTCCCGCAATGCCTCCTCGGCCAGTTTGCGCCCGGTGATGTCCTGAGTAATGCCCGAGGCGGTCTTCACCCTGCCGTCCGGGCCGCGGACCACGCTATCCGTCCGGGCATGCACGTAATGCACAGAGCCATCCGGCTTCACGATCCGGTAGTCGATATCGTCCAGCCGTCCCTCCCGCCGTATCGACTCGACGTATTCCCGGTACCTATCCAGGTCGTCCGGGTGCGTCAGCTTCGACGATTCTTCCAGGATCGGTTCCATCGTCCCCGGCTCAATCCCGTGCATCCGGTAAATCTCGTCGGATATCTCGAAACGGCCCGAATCGAAATCGAGGGTCCAGCTCCCGAGATGACCGATCTCTTGAGACTTGGCCAGCACGGCCAGGTTCTTACTCAATGCCTCCTCGGCGCGCTTGCGCCCGGTAATATCTAAGGCGACGACCATCCCTGCCGGCCTATTGTTATAAATCATCGATGCCGATGAGTTATCCACCCACCTCTCGTGGCCATCCCTGGTGAGCAGCTTCACCTCGTATCTCGCAGGCGACTTGACCCCATGCGCACGCAGGGAAGCCAGTTTATACACCTTCTCCCTGTGATCGGGATGAACGATCTCCCACGGTGCCATTGTTAAAAGCTCGTCACGATGGTACCCTGTGATCAGTTCAGTTGCGGGATTCGCGTAAATAAACCGGTTATCCTGATAAATAAAGATCGCTGCAGGCGAAGTGTCAGCGAGCAGCCTGAACTTCTCCTCGCTCTCCCGTAACGCCTCTTTGTCCTGCTTGCATTCCGGCGACTGATACCGGTGTTCGTCTGCCGTCGCATGATTCTCGTCCTTTCGGGACTTCAACTCTTTTTCTAATGACTCGATCCGTTTTCTCAGCCCGTCGATGAGCTTATCCTTATCGCGAGCGCTGGCAGTATCGGGCTTGTATCCCATTACACCTCTACTTCCGGCCCCCTCCTGCTCTGCGCTCATAAATACCCTGATATAGTAAATATTTCTTTATCAATCCCATTGAATAATAATATTTTTCTAAGTAAAAAAACGCATAATTTATATATATTATGTAATAGACCTATCGTAAAGAATAGAAGGCACTATTAATCATGGCGTAGAGCCCCTCGCCTCGATCGCGGCATTCATCACTCGTTCCGAATTGCCCGGAGATTAAAAATATTTATAATAGTAAATGCGGATTTATTTTACTATTAATTATTTTATAAAACAAGGGATCGTATCCCTGGGGACTCCATATGTTGTGGTATCATGGGGAGTAATCAGAAAAAGACAGGCAAACACCGACAAAGTGATCGGGAAGCGTGGCTGGAGAAACTAGAGTTCCTCAGCGATACCATGGAGTCGACGGCGCAGCCGTTCGCCGCAGGAAGTCCCGACGGCTCGCTGATCGCGTTCAACCGGGCTTTCTGCACGCTGACGGGTCGTGCCCGGGAAGATCTGGAAAATATTGACTGGATTAACGACCTGATATCCGGGGATTCTCGCGAGGCCGATCTCGAGCTGCTGAAAACCCTGGACTATGCTCGTACGCCGCAGAGGTATGAGAAGAAGTACCGGAGAAAAGACGGCACGATCAAGCATATCGAGCTCCTGTTGAACACCGCGCGGGACTCGCGGGGAAAAACGCTGTTTTATTATGCCATCATCACGGATATTTCGGAACGCTGTAAAACCGTGGAAGACCTCCGGCAATCCTGCCGGCGGCTGGAGAGCGTACTAAAGGAAAGGGCAGACGCGCTCAGCAAAAGCGAAGAGCACTTCCGGAGTATCATCGAGGCGTCGCCCGTCCCCATGGTGGTATTCGACGAAAACCGTAACTATACGATCAACAAAGAGTTCACGGAGCTATTCGGCTATGATATCGAGGATGTCCCGAGCGTAAAAGAATGGTGGCCGCTCGCCTACCCGGACGAGAGCTACCGGAAGTTCGTCAAGGAACGATGGTACGCCGCGGTGAGCGAGGCGGTAAAAAACCGGACGAGCATCGAGCCCCAGGAGGCCGTCGTCACCTGTAAGGACGGTTCGCAAAAGCATATCCTCTGCTACTTTGCGTCGATCGGCGAGCGCAATCTGGCGGTTTTTCACGACATCACCGGGCGCAAGCGGATGGAGGAAGCGCTGCGGTCGAGCGAGGTCAGGTTCCGCGCGCTCATCCAGAACTCGTCCGACATCATCCGGATCATCGGCAGGGACGGACGCATCGTGTACGACTCGCCTTCCTCGGAAAAGATCCTGGGGTACCCGGCCGGTGCGATGATCGGGAAATCGCCGCTGGATTTCATCCACCCCGAAGACCGGGAAATGGTCAGGCGTGACCTGAATGAGGTGCTGGACCGGAATAACCCGGGGATACCGACCGAATTCCGCATCCGGAAAGCCGACGGCAGCTACCTGGACGTCGAATCGACCGGCGTCAACCTGATTGGCACGCCAGGGGTGGACGGCATCGTGATCACCACCCGCCCGATCACCGAGCGCAAGCGTGCCGCCGCCGACCTGAAAAAGGCCAAAGATCAGGCGGAGCTTTACCTCGACCTGATGGGCCACGACATCAACAACCTCCACCAGATCGCCATGGGGTACCTCGAGTTCGCCCGGGAGATCGCCGGGCCGGAGAGCGTGGAGTACGAGTTCATCGACAAGCCCCTGGAGGTCCTGCGCCGGGGAGCCCGGCTGATCGATAACGTGAGGAAGCTGCAGAAACTCCGGGAGGACGCGTACGTAAAAGGCACATACAATGTCAGGGAGGTGCTGGAAGGCGCGCTCGGCGAGTTCCGGGACATGCCCGGGATCACGATCACGGCGGACTACCATAGCAACGGCGACTGCCGGATCATCGCGAACGACCTGCTGTCCGACGTGTTCACCAACCTGGTCGACAACGCGATCAAGCACGCCCGGTATATGCCCCGCATCGCGATTAGCCTGGAAAAGGTGCGGGAGAACGGCCGCGACCATTACCAGGTGGCCGTGGAGGACAACGGCCCCGGTATCCCGGACACCATGAAGGGGAAGATATTCAACCGGCTCCTCGAAGGCGATTCCCACTCCCGGGGCATGGGCCTGGGCCTCTATATGGTCAAGTCGCTGGTCGAAGAATATGACGGCCGGGTATGGGTGGAGGACCGGGTCGCGGGTGATCACGCCAGCGGAGCCCGGTTCGTGGTGATGCTGCCCGCGGCCAGGCAGCCTGGCGCCCTGTGACGTTCGCATTTATGAGTCAGCCGATGACCTGAGCTATGGCCCGGAATTAGAGTTGAAAACAGGATAAGGGCTATCATCGCCCGGGGCAGCGCCCGCGCGCGCACGCGTATGAGGCCGGGAAAGCGACGATGCCCTGGCGCTGGCAGCCCGTAGAGACACTGCCTAAACATCCGGGAAACATGCGACATTTCGTCACACGACGCCGGATACTCGCAGAGACCGCAGAGACGGGCGCAGAGAGTCGGCGGATGACCGGAGCCCTGGCCAGGTAAAAGACGATGAAAAACAGGCCGGGCAATCGCCGCATGCCCTGCCGTCGACCGTACGTGCGCGCGCGAGGTCGCCGCCGGTGGCCCGTTTACAATAGTTTTTAATATGAAAGACTTTCAGAATGTTCGTCGTATATGCCTGTACTGCAGCCTCATCAGCGTTTCATGCTATAGCAGATGACGGCCGGACCGCGTGTCGATCGCCATATGCCCGCCTTTTCCCGACACGTGCCCGGTCTTTTCGCCCTGCATCTACATAATGACAGACGACATACCGTCAGTAACGACGTCGGCGTACGTCGACGGGAGGCCGCGGCATGTCGGACGAGGATAACAAGGCGCTGGTTCGCAGGTTCTACAACGAGTTTTACGGCAGGAAAAACACCGGGGCCATGGATGACGCTTTCGCGGCCGGCTATGTCCATCACATACCGGACGTCCTCGACGGGAAGATGGATTTTAACGACTACAAGAAGCACGAGACGCAACGCCTGGAGGCGTTCGAGGACTTCAGCCGGGAGATCGAGGACCAGGTCGCCGAAGGGGACCGGGTGGTGACGCGGTCCGTCCTCCGGGGGACACAGACCGGCGACCTCCCCAACTTCCCCGCCCGGGGCCGGAAGATCGAAGTGCAGTCCATCGTCATCAACCGTATAGAGGACGGGAAGATTGCCGAGGGCTGGGAGTCCTACGATTCGCTGGGCATGATGATGCAGCTCGACGTCGTCCACATGGTGTCCACCCTCGGCCGGGCCCGCCACATGCGCGGCGACGTGCTGCCCCACATGGAGTGGCCCGAGTAAGCTGCCGTTTCCCCTGCCCCGTGAGAATCGCAGAGAGTCGGCCGATGACCGCAGTTTTGCAAAGGAATAAATGAAAAAAAGGAATAACTCCTCCCACCACCCCCATCGTATCGTCAATCCGTGCAGCGCTGCGCGCCAGGGGCGGGAGGGCGGGCCGCACATATCCTCCGCCGATAGGCGGGAATGCGACGAGGGCCAGCGCGCAGGCTTCGACACCGCAGACCTGATCGGCATATGAACA
>MVRA01000031.1 GCA_002067315.1 Methanocella sp. PtaU1.Bin125
GGCCACCGCCGTCGGCATGTTGCTCCTGGCGGCATCGCCGGTTGCACCCATGGCCTTAAAAACGATCTTGAAAGCGGGCGGGAACCGGGAATATGCGCTGAGCTTTCACGTGATACTTGCGTTGTTCACGATAGTCACGACACCCATCACGATCGAGCTCTTATCGATCGTGACCGGCTTTAACCTGGAGATCGGCCCGCAGGCGGTCGCAGAGGTGGTCGGCTTCTCCATCCTGCTGCCCGTCATCGCCGGCTTAGCCGCGGGGCAGGCGTTCCCCCGGATCGCCGGACCGATGATCCGGCCGCTGGAGGTGTTTTCCGGCATCGTATCGACGCTCGTGGCCATCATACTGCTGCTATCGACCTATCAAGTGCTTTTTATGCTGGAGATCAACTCATACGTCGCCATCGCATTGATGATCACCGGAGCGCTGGTCGCCGGACACCTGATAGGGGGACGGCGGCCGGGCGAGCAGACGACGCTGGCCCTCGAGAGCGCGACGGGGAACATCGGGCTCACCCTGCTGATCGCCTCGACGTTTACCACCCTGGAGAAAGCCCTGCCGGTGATCATCCCGTACATCGTCATATCGGCGATCATCGGCGTGATCTATGTCAGGTATCAAAAAAAGGAGCGGGATACCGCGAGCCTCCCGGAACCCGGCTAATGCCATCGTCAGAGCACTCGATGGATGAAAAACGGAGTATTCTCATCCGAAGGCTGATGCGAATCAGGCCTTGTCAATGCAATTCGACTACGGTCACGCTCGCCAAGGGCGCCATGTAGCCAAGGGCGCCAAGCCTTTAGAGATATTGTGATATGACATTTTCTAATCAGTCCTTGGCGCCCTTGGCTACCTGGCGCCCTTGGCGAGCGTGACCGTAGTCGCATAGCCTATACAATGATATTTTCATGGAACGTTCATGATATCGCCCGCGGGCCGGCCCCGGCGCAGCAGCTCCGCCATGATCCGCATGGGCCGCTCAGTGTGCCGGAAAAACGCCTGCAGCCCCGGACACAGCCAGTTGAGGCCGGGCTCCCCGTCCGGCGTTAACGATAAGCGGTTCTTGGGGCATTCCCCGTTGCAGGTGAACAGAAAGCGGCACTCCCGGCAGTACCGGGGCAGCGTATCCCGCTTGGCCCGGCCGAAATGCGCCTGCTTTTCCGATCCCACGAGATCGCCGATCGGTGTCGCCATGATATTTCCCAGCAGGTGCGCCGGCTCCACGAAGTGGTCGCACGAGTACACGTCGCCGTTATGCTCCAGGGCGACGCCGTCGCCGCACGTCGGGCGCAGGACACACAATGACGAGCGGCCGCGGAGATAGGAGGCCAGCACCCCGTCGAAGAACAGCACGAACATCGTGCCTACGTCGCGACGGACCCACTCATCGAAAATCTCGATTAAAAACCGGCCGTACTGCTCCGGCTGCACGGAGCGATCCGTGACCTGGTTACCATCTTCGCGATCGACCTCCACGATGGGTATAAATTGCAGAAAGGGCGTCTTCAGCTCGTCCCGGAAGAACCGGTAGACTTCCAGCGGGTACTGGCTGTTGGCCGCGTTCACCGTGCAAAGGACGTTGAACTCGACCCGGTGCCGCTGCATGAGCTTCGCCGCCTGCACGACCCGGTCAAAGACCGAGCGGCCGGCCTTATCGTGCCGGTAGGCATCGTGCAGGTGCCGGGGCCCGTCGAGGCTGAGACCGACAAGGAACTTGTTCTCCCGTAAAAAGCGGCACCACCTGGCGTCGATCAATACCCCGTTCGTCTGCAGCGTATTTTCGATCTGCATGCCCGGCCGGGCATACTTCTTTTCCACCGCGACGGCCCGCCGGAAGAAGTCCAGTCCCATGAGCGTCGGCTCCCCGCCCTGCCAGGCGATGGTGACCTGTGGCACCCGGTGAGCCTCGATGGTCTGGCGTATGTACGCTTCCATTACCTCGTCGGACATCCGGAAGCTACTGCCCGGGTAGAGCCGGGCCTTCTTCAGGAAGAAGCAGTAGTCGCAGTTCATGTTACAGCGGGCACCCGTGGGCTTGGCCATGACATGGAAAGCGTGCAGTGAAGGCATGTATCTCTCCTCTGCCTGCAGAGACCTCACGCTGGCAGCCTGTTAGATATGGCCGTTACCGCTATCTCTCCTCTGCCTGCAGAGACCTCACAGGCGGCCGTTCGAACAGGCAACTTCTGCCCCGGATGCCCGACGACCGGCTCAAAGGATAATACGACCCAAAAGATAATATATAAAAGCCTTAGAATACCCGGGACCGGAGACCGCCGGACCTGATCGTGGCAGACGAGCCCGTTTCGATGTGCCTGATAAATTCAAATTGCCGGAGCAGGTAAAAAGATATCAGCTAATATTTTAGATTCTTCTCCGGGTTTAGGATGATGATCTGTATGCCAAATAATGGCTCTGAGGGCGAGATCATAATACTGTTGAAGATACGGGAATAGACGAGTTCCCAGGATAAGCCACAATACAATATGATGGCAGAGAGAAACAGACCCCGATAACGACCTCATGAAAGCCTTGCTGACCCACTCCTCGAACGCCGATCTGCACCGCCGGCGTCTTAAAACTCCCGGACCTGGACGAGGAAGTCATCCGGCTGATGAACGAAAAAATACCGGATACCGCAGAGTGCGTCCGCCGCTTCTACCACACCACGCCACCGCCTGGATGAGGACTGCCAGCTCATACAGGGCATGGGCCAGTTTTCCTGTAGAACTGCGGCCGGGTAAACAAAGACGACGGCCGGGAGTCCCCCCCTCATCATCAACATTTCGAGAAGATACACACCATTTTATATTCAAAAAATGTATAACATAAACTGACCGGAGATAGCAAATGGATATGGCCATCCAGGAAGATCTAAAAAGGATCAAAGAAACTATCTTAGAAGAGCTTGGCGACGTTGAAGCGATCTATCTGTTCGGAAGCGTGGCAAAGGGAACTCAAAACGAAAAGAGCGATTACGATGTCCTGGTTTTTGTAAAAAGTGTCCCGGCTGACCGGATAAAGATCATGTCGAGTATCAGGTACCACCTGCTGGGAAAGATCAAGCGGCCCATTGAGCTCTTCGTGCTGGACGTTGAGGAACTGAACTATTCATCGCCATTCCTCTATGAGGTTTACTATAACAATAAGCTGCTTCATGGAAAAAATATCATTGAGCAATTCAAGGATGCGCTTAGTAAAATGAAGCCCCTGATTATTAACGGGGTAAAAGTCGGGTACTATGTCTAGTTTGGCCGAAGCTCGGGCTGTACGCTATTTATTGGATGCTGTGTACGACAAGTCCTTGATAGATGCTGCCATAAATGATAACATTCCTTCATTAGCGTTGTTCCATATGGAGCAGCTTTGCGAGAAAGCAACGAAAGCCTGTCTGGCGATATCTGGCATTTTAATCACCAGAGAACATAGTTTTAGTGATTATGTGGAGTCTATCCTGCTACCTGAAAAGGCGGACTGGAAGCGGATTTTCAAAGATTGCTACCTGCCTTGAGCGAAATTGAAACCGTATACATATCTTCGAGATATGGAGTTGACACATTTGGACGGGTTAGACTCGCAGAATATCCGCAAAATGATACCCTTCGACTTAAAGATGCATCTATGGACTACCTCGAAATATCATTCAGGTATTTAGAATCCAGATGTGGTAAGCAATTGCCTAGAAACAAGGAAGAGCTATATGCTTATTTTAAATCGAACTACAGTGATTACATTAATAGGTAGCCTGTCGGTCTAGAATATCGACCCTTTCAAACAGCGTGGCCTGCGGCAGGTGGACGCCGCTGATGCGTCAGCCGCTTCTACCACACCATCGTCTGAATGAGGACTGCCAGCTCATGCATGGCCTGTGCCGGTTAGAAGCGGGACAGGATGATCTAGCGGGCGATCGGAGGCATATCCGGCTTCTACGGCAACCCGCAGGAGATCATCGCCATGTACATGCCTGAGGAGCGCTGGTAGCAATGTCGAAGAAACCGAAAGACCGTCTTGCGGCGAAAAACGAATACCCGGATTCTGACGCCGACGAGTCGTACGTCGATCTGGAGAATAGGGAGGGAGAGGTCCGACTGAACCCGGGGGACTATAAATCCCGGATGAGGCCAGGCTTAGCCTATAACGAGCTGGAGATGTACGATCTGGCGATCGTCGAGTTCGAAGAGGCCGGCCGGCTCCGGCCGAAAGACTCTATGCCGCTCGGCATGCTTGCCCGGGTCTTCCACGCGATGGGATATCCGGAAAAGTCCGTAGAGTTGCTGAAGGATGCGATCAGGCTCAACCCGGAATCGGCCATTTTCCGCACCATGCTGGGCCGGTGCCTGGAGGAAAACGGTCAGATCGACAAAGATATCGCCCAATTTAAAGAAGCGGCGAAGCTGGCTCCGGATGCTCCTGCACCGCACGCCGAGCTCGCCGAGACGTACGAAGCGCAAGGGATGGCTGTTGAGGCCAGAGAAGAAAAGGAGATTGCCGATCGCCTGCTAAAGGACATGGAAAAGGAGTCGCGAAGGGAGACCGGAAAGAGGATGTCCGATGAGATAGAGGCCATGTTCAGGAGAAGAATGACTGACTGAGAAGGGATCCGATGGTGAAAAAGCCAAAAAAGAAGCGAGAGTCCGGAGGTCCTGCCGGATCGCCGGGAAAGCGGGTGCCGGACGACGTGATAGAGGCTCATGTGTACGAGATCCTCCGCCGGCTCTCGGCGGAAGACCCCGCCATAGCCAAGAGAGTCGGCGAGATCGCCCTGGATCTACTGGCAGACGTCGATCCAGAGCAGATCGCTAAGAGCATCTTCTACGATCTGAATTCGCTGGACGTCGAGGAACTTTACTGCAGCTCCGGCAGGACACGGGACGGTTACGTCGACCCCGGCGAGCGGGCCCGGGATATGTTCGAGGAGGCGGTGGAGCCATACATCGAAAAACTGAAAAATTACCTGGAGCTATCGATGGACGACGAGGCGAAAGCCGTCTGCATGGGCATCCTGAAGGGGCTGTACAAAGTCGGTGAAAAGTCCATTAATGAAGTCGTAGATTATGCCGCCGACGCTCCGAGTAACTCCTTCTCGGAGGTACTCGACATGTGGAAAGAGGGGAATACGGATCCTGAGAAGCTAAGGGAGATGGATCAGTTCGTGAAGAATAATTTCCCTGAATGGTACAGGGAAAAGTGAATAAGTTGAGGAACCTGTGGCACGCAAAGTATGGTCTTTCAGGCCGGACGCAGGGGGAACGACAATTCCCGACGATGCCAAACTCGATGTCAGGAAGCGCATACTGGCCACAGCCGAAGAGCACTTCAAGGGGAAATATATACATATCGAGTTACGTTTCAAGGGCCAGTTCTGCTATGTTGACGCGTATACTGAGCGGGAGCGTTCATGGAGCGAGCTTCCGTAGGATTGGCCGGAGACAAAGGAAGAATACGAAGAGTGGATGCGGAATATGCCCGCGCACCTGTGCCGGCTCCGGTACTTCGGGGATGACCGGTGGAGCTATGCATTCTTTGCCGATAGTAGCGAAAGATATCTGCAGTCCGGGTTTCCGGGCGGCAGCTTTTACGGGAAGCAAGAGGATGCGTTCATCCAGGCGACCAGGGCTTATCTGGGCAGATAATCGGACTACACAAGATCAGGAACGTGATCCTGATGATTGGATTTCTTTTTACACTTTTTTATCAGCTCTTTGATTTCCTCCGGCAAGCTCTCCACGCTCACGATCAGATCTCCCAGCATCGTGTAGTTCCTGTACGGACTTTCTGCCAGCATACGCTCTGTAGAAAAGTCCTCATCGAAGTACTCAATCCTGAACATATCCCTGATCAGCCGGGCCTTTTGCGATACCGTACTCTTGTTAGCCTTGAAATAGTCGGCGATCTCGTCAGCAGTTGCGTGCGGTTTTGACGCTTTGTCGAACAGAAAGTTGATCTGGCCAAGTACGTAGATGACAGCCGCAGCCCAGATCTCGGGCCGGCCTCTCATGAACGGCACTTCACGTTTTCGGGCCATCTTCAGGATCAGCTTTTCTGATAATTCCCGGTACTCGTCGTCAAGGTATTTGTCGCAAAAGCCCCGGGCCATCTCGATCAGCGCCGAGGCTTTCCCATCGACGTCGGGCGGCAGCTTCCTGGGCCTGCCGGGAGCTTTTTTTGCCTTTTGCTTAACCCCGGTCTCGACCTGGTGTTTCACCAGCATCACGAGCTTGAGCGTGTTCAGCGCTTCAAAGCTCTCCGGGTCTCGGGCAAGAGCCTGGTAAAGCGCTTTCTCAGCCTCGTCCAGCATACAGTTGTAAAGAGATGCGACCCCGAGGCCGTACCACCCTTCGGCGCTTTCAGGATCGAGTTTCACGTAATTCAGGAATACCTCGGTCGCTTCCCCGAACCGTTTCGATTTGATATATATGCCTCCCATCAGGTGGTAAGCTCCGGCATCTTCTGGATCGCTTTTCAAGACTTCCTTCGCGAAAGCCACTGCCTCTTCCTGACTGCCGATCTCGGTCAGGGCTATGGCCAGCAATCTCTTAGCCTGAATGAGCCCGGGTTCAAGCTCTATAGCCTTTTTAAGGTGGCCCACAGCTTCCCGGTACTTATCCTCCTCCATTAAAGCCCCGCCAAGGCCGAACTGCAATCCGGCATTTTCCGGGTCCCGGGCGACCGCCCGCTCCAGCTCTTCCCGGCTCTTGCCCGCGTTTTTCCCGAAAGCGATCAAGTTTTCAAGTGCGGCGCTTATGTCTGTATTGTCGGGGTCAAGCTCCTGTGCCCGCCTGAACTCTTCGATCGCATCGTCAATGCGTTTCAACTGAACGAGAAGCATGCCTAACTGGTAGTGCGACTGGGCGTTCCCGGGGTCTATGCGTATGCCTTTCCGGTATTCATCTTCTGCCCGGGAAAAGTCCTCTTTGAGCAGGCAGACTGCGCCGAGCTGGATGTGAGCGTTTGCGTCGTCAGGGTCTATGCGGAGCGCTTCTTCGAACTCTCTTTGCGCGTCCTCTATTCTTCCGGTAGTGAGAAAGACAATACCGAGAGATAAGTGAGCCGGCACGAAGTGTGGATCTATACTCAGTGCCTCTTTAAACACATGCTCTGCCCTTCTAACCTGACCTTGCAGCAGAAATACAGAGCCCATGCCCTGGTAGCCAGGAGCAAAGTTTTTGTCGAGATCGACGGCCTTTTTAAATTCAGTAAAGGCTTTAGTCAGGGCCCTTGACAGGAGATAGTCACTGCCGCGGTTGAAGTGATCCTGAGGAGTGTGGGGAGCGGGCATATCCAATCATCTTTCAATTAGCGTATATATAGATAATGATGATAGCGAGAACATCGTGATCAGGTTGAGACTTGCCGAAAGACAGTATAGACACATAGCCCGGGAGCGCCCGCAGGCGCCCCCTTCTCTTTTTGATATTGCATCCGCTCTCTCGGGTTCAGCCATGTCCCGCTACTGGCGCGAGAACATTGCCTGGGCCTCCTTCTCCAGATCGGTATAGGGCTCGCCGCTCACGTTGATCGTCACCGCGTTGATGACGCCCCCGGTGAACCGGAACGGCGGCTCGTACTCGTCGCTCACCCCGGCCCCGGCATCTCGGCCGACCCGCAGCCCTGTGCCCCCCAGCCCGAACTTGCCGGGCTGCGTCTTCATCCGGCCCTCTGCCGACAGCTCGTCGTTGACGAACATCTTCAGGTCGCCATTTGCCACGCCTTTCGGGTCTTCCTTAACCTTCGTAAACTCGACGCCGAGGACGATATGTCCGGGGTGCACGTCGGCGTCCGATTTGAATTTGAAGACCTGCTGGCCCACGAAATTGTACTCGTAATGAAGGCGATGATCTTTGATGAACAACGTATGCCCTCCGAATTTGCTGCCCATGGAGAAGATGACTCCTTCAGCATCGTGACTCATGACGTCGAGGTCCGCCAGTATCGTATAGGAACGGTTGCGGATGTTGACCGCCGCCGCTTCCGGCACGTCGGAACTGCCGGGATAATAGACGCAGGTATCACGGGGCTTCGCGAGCTGCGGACGGGGCTGGTTCAGGATCTCGACCGGGATGCGGTCGTCCAGCGGCAGCACGTTGTTCTTGCCGGCCTCGTACCACCAGATCTGCTCGAGCTCCCGGAGCTTACCGGGATGCTTATCCGCGAGGTTGTGGGCCTCGGAACGGTCCTCGTCCGTGTGGTACAGCTCCCACACGTCCTGATCGAAGCGGCCGTAGCCCGATGTCGGCGCGTGGCGGGTGACCGCTTTCCACCCTTTATGCCAGATGCCGCGGGTGCCGAGCATCTCGTAGTACTGGGTCTCCCGGGCCGTGGGAGCGTCCCGGGCCTCGAACGTGTAGCGCATGCTGATACCCTGGATGGGTGACTGCGTGTAGCCATTGAGCGTCTCCGGCGGCTCGATGCCGCAGCACTCCAGGATCGTGGGCATGATGTCGATGGCGTGGTGGTACTGGTGCCTGATCTCACCCCGGGCTTCGATCCCCTGAGGCCACGCGATGATGAGGGGATCGCAGATGCCGCCATTGTACGAGTAGCGCTTCCACATCTTGAACGGCGCGTTGAACGCCATGGCCCAGCCGTTCGGGTAATGATTGAATGTATTCTCGCCACCCAGCTCGTCGATCATCTGCAGGTTATGCTGCGGGTCGTCCGGCAGGCTGTTGAACATCAGGTTTTCGTTGACCGACCCGACCGGGCCTCCCTCGCCGCTCGCGCCGTTGTCCGAGACCACGACGAACAGCGTATTGTTGATCTCGCCCGACTCCTCCAGGTAATCGAGCAGCCGGCCGAGCTCGTAGTCGGTGTAGCTAAGGAAGCCTGCGTATACCTCGGCCATCCTTGCGAACAGCTTCTTCTCGTCTTCGGATAGCGAGTCCCAGGGCTTCGTGTAGTCCATCTGCTCGTTGATGATCTCGGTACCGACGGGGTTCACCGGGGGAAGGTCCGTGTTCTCTGGCATGATGCCCATCTTCTTCATCCGGCGGAGCGCAGTTTCACGGTACTTCTCGTAGCCCATGTCGAACTTGCCTTTGTACTTATCCGCCCACTCTTTCCAGACGTGGTGAGGCGCGTGGCCGGCGCCGAAGGCGAGGTACATGAAGAACGGTTTCTCGGGAGCAATCTGCTTGGCGTCGCGGATGAACTGGATGGACCTGTCCACAAGGTCCTTGCTCAAGTGGTAACCTTGCTCGGGCTTGTATATCTGTTCCATAGGATGGCAGTCGTAGACGATGTCGGGATACCACTGGTTGGTCTCACCCCCGAGGAAACCGTAGTACCGCTCGAAGCCCCGGCCGGTCGGCCAGTTGCGCTTGTTGGCGGCCAGGTTCATCTCTTCCTCCGGGCAGAGATGCCACTTGCCCAGACAATACGTATTGTAGCCGTTCTCGATTAAAATTTCAGAGAGCAGGCCGTTCTCGAACGGGATGTGCCCGTGCTTGCCCGGGTAGCCGCTGGTCCCCTCCTCGATGACGGCCATGCCGTTCAGGTGGCAGTTCCGGCCCGTGAGCAGGCAGGCACGCGTCGGCGAACACAGCGCAGTCGTGTGCCAGTTCGTGTACCTGAGGCCCATGTCGGCAATCCGGTTCAGCGCGGGCATCTCGATGAGCCCGCCGAAGGTATCCCAGGAGGCCATGCCCACGTCATCCCAGACGATCATCAGCACGTTGGGCGCGCCTTCAGGCGGCCTCGAGGCCTCATAGGGCGTCCAGTCCGGGACCGAGTCCCGGATATCTACATTTATGGTCCCGTTAAATGGTTTAGACACATGTAATCCCACCTGATATTTTTTCTGACGGGAATAACGATGCCTGAAGATAATGTGGAAAAATCTGCAGGGACAGCGATTTTTTTAGCCCTGGCAGCAAACCATTACACGGGCCGTGCCTCGTGGCAACAGATGAACGAAGGGAAGCTGACCTCTTTTATCCGTTATTTAATATAGCATGTATTTAATATATTATAGCCTATAATGATGAACGAGGGTTCAGTGGGTGTTGAAAATGATAAAAAGGCATGCTGTGATAGTGTTACTGATGTGTCTCATCCTGTCGGCAGCCCTGCCATCAGCCACTGCGGAGTTCGAGTTCCGGAGACAGATCCGGGCCGGCGATACGCTGTATAATAACGAGATAACCATCCTCCCCCTTTTCCGTACGATCTTTCACCAGGACACGATGGCGGCCACAGACACGGAAGCCTTCGCGCTGTCCGCGCTGTCGCCAGCCGGCGGCGACGGGATCGCCCTCGCGCAGACCAGCGCCGGTTCAGTTGCGGCCACGCAGACCGGGTTTTTCTTCGTGACGCTGCCCTTCCTGTGGCTTCCGGAGTACCCGGGACAGATGATCGGGGACCGCCCGGACTGGGCGGCGGCCACACAGCCCATCCGCTTCGCCGGCCTGCCGCCGGACACGATGATGACGTTCCCGGAGATGCACCTGATCACCCGGCCGGAGAATGACCGGGGGAACGTATCTGAGTATACCGTCAATGCCAACAACAGCATCCCCTTTGATCAGGGCAACGTGATGCTGGTTAAAAACACCACGGATGAAAACGGCAGGAACGTGACCACGCTCGAGCGACCGCCCAGGCCGTACATGACCCTGTTCGCCTCGCCCGAAGAGATCGCCAACAAGACGATCATGGA
The DNA here is from genome assembly GCA_002067315.1 of Methanocella sp. PtaU1.Bin125. GTDB lineage: Archaea > Halobacteriota > Methanocellia > Methanocellales > Methanocellaceae > Methanocella_A. The sequence continues at coordinate 10,662 of MVRA01000031.1, forward strand.
GAGGATGTGGAGGAACGTGCACATCAACTATAACCTGGACCGCGCTTACGTCGGCCAGACCAGCTTCCCGACGCTCATTTATCCCGTCCGTGATACGTACAAGCTGATGCCCTTCGTCCCGGACAACGTATCGATCAGCGCCGCCCTGAACATGACCCAAACCGGTAAGCACATCCGGAGGATATTCTGGCCCGTCGGAGTATAGCAAGAGTTTGAAATTTACGTACAATTCGGCGAATAGCTATTTTATTTCACTCACATATTTTTCCCATGGTGTATCTATGGTGAATGAAACTGGTACTTATTCGGATATGGGGTTCCCGTCCTGGAACGTCGCCTGGTGGGACGTGCTTTTGCGAGGGCTCGTCGCGATCGGCTTCGGCGTCGCGCTGCTGTTCTGGCCCGGCCTCTCGCTGGCGCTCTTCCTGCTGCTGTTCGCCGCGTTCGCGTTCTTCGACGGCATCCTGGTGCTGCTGCAGGCGGTGACGATCAAGGACGGGCGTTGGTTCTGGCGGATCATCCACGGCTTGCTCGCGATAGCCGCCGCGGCCGCCGCGGTGATGCTGCCCGGGTGGACATTGCTGGCGATCGCGCTCCTGCTCGGCGCCTACTGGATCATCACGGGGATACTGCAAATTGCCGTGGCAATCGACCTGCGCAAGGTCATGAAAGGGGAGCTGCTGCTGATCGCGGCGGGCGTCCTCTCGGTGATCGTGGGCATCATACTGACTATCTACCCCCTCGCAGGGCTGCTGGCACTCGCCCAGGTGATCGGCATCTTCAGCATCGCGTCCGGCATCATCCTGCTCGTGCTCGCGGCCAAGCTGGC
>MVRA01000032.1 GCA_002067315.1 Methanocella sp. PtaU1.Bin125
GACCGGCCACTGGCGATTGACCGGTCCTGTTTTTCGTCATTAATACCTGACTAAAACACCGGTCATCGACCGACTCCTATGAAACGCTGATGTGCCTGCTGCACAGGCATATACGATGAACGTCCTGAGCGTTTTTCATACTAAAATGTATGTGTATGGGTCGCAGATCGTTTCCTGGCTGTGCGAACGGTACACAAGGCGCGGTTAAAGACCGCAGAGACCGCAGAGGAGCGTGCTACGCACGCTGCAGGGCGCAGAGACCGCAGTTTCCTTTTTTGACAGGGCAAGTGGAAATCTAAATAATAACTGCGGTCTCTGCGGCCTTAACTGTGCTGCCGTTCCTTCACGCATAGCATGACCACAGCCCGATTTTCATTATCTTATACCTGACCAGGACCCCGGTCATCCGCCGACTCTCTGCGGCCTTTAACCGCGCTCCGTGTTCCGCTGCACGAGATGTGCCCGTTATTGAGCAATAAGAAAAAGGCTAACGGGTGGTGACTTCGCACCCGTCCTCGGTGACGATGAGCGTGTGCTCGGCCTGTGAGACCATGCCGCCCGCCTGTTCGACCAGGACAGGGTAGGCGTGGATGATGCCGGCCCGGATCAGGCCGTCGAGCGTCTTTTCCGGCCGCTTCAGCCCCTTCAGCCACCGCCGGGCGAAGGGCAGGCCGTCGAAGGCCTGGATGGCTTTCATCATGTCCCGCTCCCAGGGCAGCCGCACCGGCCGGACGACGGACACGCCGAAGATTTCCGCGACCGCGCCTTCCACCACGAGGCCGTCGCCGTCCGTGGCGAAGGGCTCGATGGCGATCACCTGGCTGGCCTGCAGGACGATGCCCTGGCCCATGCGCCGGTTCGGGATGGCCGGGGGCGCGTGCTGCACGTACCGCTCCAGGCCGTGGCCGGTGAGGTTGTAGATCGGCTTGAAGCCCATGCCGTCGATGGTCGCCTCGATGACCTCGCCGATCGTCGCCGTCGAGACGCCGGCCCTGACGGTCTTGATCGCCTCTTCCAGCGCCTTCTCCGAGGCCTTCACGAGGTCCGGGTTGCCCGAGAGGTCGACGGTCACGGCCGTGTCCGCGATGTACCCGTCCACGTGGACGCCGATGTCCAGCTTGACGATATTATCCTCGAACACGCGGGCGTCTTCCGGCTCGGGCGTGTCGTGGGCCGCTTCGGCGTCGATGGAGATGTTCACCGGGAACGCAGGCTTTCCTCCCTTTGCCACGATGTCGGCCTCGATGGCTTCGGCCACGTCCAGCATCCTGGCGCCTTTCTGCACCCGGGCAATGGCCGCCTGGCGCACCTCGCTGAGGATGCGCCCGGCCTGCCGGTACTTTTCGAGGGTTTCGGGGGTCTCGATGGTCATACGATTAGCTCCTTGGGGAAATTCGTCAGGTTGTCACAGCCGTCCTCCGTGACGGCCACGATGTCTTCGATCCGGACGGCGCCGACGTCCGGTAGATAAAGCCCGGGCTCGACCGTGACTACCATGCCCGGCTGCAACGTGAACTTGCTGGTCTGGCTGAGCCGGGGCGCCTCGTGGATGTCCAGCCCGACGCCATGGCCGACCGAGTGGATGTAGCCGGTCTTCGACCGGGTGCGCGTGGTGCCGAACCCGTGCTTCTCGAAGACGTCGCAGACGATGTCGTCGATCGTCTTACACGGAGTGCCCGGCCGGATCGCTTTCAGCGCCCGGGCCTGCGCCTCGTATACCAGCCGGTACATCTCTTTCATCTCCTTCGTGGGCCTGCCCTTCAAGACAGTCCTGGTCATGTCAGCCCAGTACCGGGACTTCTTGCCGTGCGGGAAGCTGTCGATCACGATGAGCTGGTTGGCCGGAATCGGCCCGCTGCCCGTGAAGTGCGGGTCGGCGGCACCCGGGCCCGCGGCCACGATCGTGTCGGTCGTGTCGTAGCCGTGCTTTGCGAAGACGAGGTCGAACTCGTGCTGCAGGCGCTCCGAGGTCAGCGGCTTCTCGCCGTAGTACAGGATGCCCTTGCTGATCTTCGATTTACGGATCATCCCGATGGCCCTGGCCTGCGCTTTCTCGTTGACCCGCTGGGCTTCCCGGATCAGCGCGATCTCCTCCGGGGTCTTGATCAGGCGGCGCTCTTCGATCGGGAGCGCCGCGGCCTCGACCCTGATGCCCTTTGCCCGCAGGCGGTCGGCGAGTCCCAGCGGAAAGCCTTCGGGGACATGTGCCTTTTTAACCCCGATTTCCTTGAGATATGCCGCGAGTGTTTCCGCGACTGCCATATCCGGGCTGTTGGTCTCTTTCAGGTGCCGGGTGAAGCCATAGTCCTCCATCGAGGCCACGTTCTTAACCCGTGACTCCTTCGTCGCCCGGCCATGCTCCATGGACGAGACGAGAAGGTATTCCTTGTCGTTTGCGCAGACGTAGGCGAACGCGTCCGGCGCCAGGAACTTCGAGACATAGTAAAGGTTAGCGTCGTGTTCGCTGATGCCGGACATGACGACGGGCACGTCACACTTGTCTTTTGCCATGATAATCAACCAGATAAAGCGATGTCAGCTTGTTTTATAGATAAAGGCGGCAGAACAGAGATATAATTTTGCATGGCACGGTCCGGCAAGTGCCGTACGACTGACCGGTAAGGCTCAGACGATGAAATACTGGCGGAACTCTCGACGCTTGCCTGCCCGTGACCGCGCATGCGCGCACGGCAGCCCGCTGGCAGACGGTTTAGTGTAATTATTTTACCGAAGTCACAGGCTGCCGATCTCACAATTGGCGCCGTGAGCCCGCGGCATTTCTGTGCCGGCTGTCACGACTAGGGCGCTTTCGATGGCGGTGATGATGTCCTTGAGCCCTGCGGGCTTCTCGAGGAACCGGTATGCGCCTGCCTTGAAAGCTTCGTCTTTCACGCTGCCGTCGCCGCTCAGGAATATCACCCGGGTGCCGGGCTCGGACTTAATCATTTCCTTTGTCAGGTCTAAGCCGCTCAATCCAGGCAGGCGGTAGTCCATGAGCACCACCTGCGGTTTCGGCGCCGCTTCCCTGAATACCGTAAGCGCATCCGTGCCGTCGGCGGCCACGAACGATACCGGTACGCCAATCCGCGCGAATATGCGCCGATAGATCCAGATCAGGTCTTCCTCGTCCTCCACAATCGCCGAGCAAACCGGGCAACTGCGGGCAATATCCTCGTTCATCGATCATCCCTCGAACAATATTCGGCCAGATAGCTTTCCTGGTCGAAGGCAGCCGGATATACACCATGGCTGAAAGCTATCAGTTTTCAGCGCTTATTCACATAACATTTAGCGGGGTTTTAAGCGGTAATACGGTAAACGAACTATATATAAAAAGTAAAAATATAACGTATATATTATATTTATATGATATCACACGGGCCGATGCACATCGGAGATGTCCCGACCATTTGATGCCGGGGAAACCCGAAAAGTAGATTACGTCCCATGAAGCTATTTTGTTCATCCCATGGAAAAAATACGGATCGCTGCCCGTGAACTGGTCGAGATGGTCCTCTCGGGCGACGTGACCACTCAGGACCAGCTGAATAAGGCCAAGAAGGCGGTTAGCGTAGCCCATGGTCTCTCGAAGCTGCCCCGCAACTCCGACATCCTGGCCGCGGCGCAGGGCGAAGAACGCGATGCCGTGGTCACGCTGCTCCAGAAGCGGCCCATGCGGACGGCGTCAGGCGTTGCGGTCGTGGCAGTCATGACCTCCCCGGAGAAGTGCCCGCATGGCAAATGCGTGCCCTGTCCGGGCGGAGTGGACTCGATCTTCAACTCGCCGCAGAGCTACACAGGCACTGAGCCGGCCGCGCTGCGGGCGGTGCAGCAGAACTACGATCCTTACCGGCAGGTGACGGTGCGGCTGCAGCAGCTCAAGCAGATCGGCCATGAGCTGGACAAGTGCGAGCTGATCATCATGGGCGGCACCATGACCGCGCGGTCGCTGGACTACCAGGAATGGTTCGTCCGCCGGTGCCTGGAGGCGATGAACGACTTCGGCACGGAACCGAGGCCCACCCGTTATATCGAGGACGCGCAGGCGATCAACGAGACGGCGGCCGTCCGCAACGTGGCGATGACCTTCGAGACGCGGCCGGACTGGTGCCGGGCGGTCCATATCGACCGGATGCTGTGGCTGGGCGGGACGAAGGTCGAGCTGGGCGTGCAGAGCATTTACGACGACGTCTTAACGGGCATCGAGCGGGGCCACACGGTCGCGGACAGCGTGGAAGCGAACCGGGCACTGCGCGATGCGGGCCTCAAAGTCGGCTTTCACATGATGCCCGGGCTGCCCGGATCGGACTTCGACCGCGACCTGCAGATGTTCAAAGACCTGTTCACAGACAGCCGGTTCTGCCCGGACTACCTGAAGATCTACCCCACGCTGGTCGTGGAGAACACGAAGCTGTACGACATGTGGAAACGAGGCGAGTACAAACCGCTGACCAGCGAAGGGGCGGCGGAACTGATCGCCCGCATCAAGGAAACTCTGCCGCCGTGGGTGCGGCTGCAGCGCATCCAGCGGGACATCCCGCTCAAGCACATCTCGGGCGGGGTGACGAAGAGTAACGTGCGACAGCTGTCAGCCGACATCATGCGGGCGTCGCAGAAGCGGTGCCGCTGTATCCGGTGCCGGGAGATCGGGCATAAGCTGCTGGCCGGGGCCGTCCCGGACCCTGCGGCGATCCGCCTGCAGGACTGCAGGATGGAAGTCTGCGGCGGCACGGAGCACTTCCTTTCGTACGACGATACCAGCATCGACGCCCTCGTCGGCTTCCTGCGCCTGCGGTTCCCCGGAAGACCCCACCGGCCCGAACTCGGGGACGCGGCGGTGGTCCGGGAGCTGCACGTATATGGAAAAATGGTCCCGCTCGGCGTCCGGGACGACGCATGGCAGCACCGGGGCTACGGCAGGGAGCTGCTGAAGCGGGCAGAAGAGATTGCGGCGGATGCAGGCTACCGGAAGATCGCGGTGATCAGCGGCGTCGGCGCGCGCGAATACTACCGGAAGCTGGGATACGCGAGAGACGGGCCGTACATGAGCAAGCCTCTCTCCAAATAGCGCCCGGTGTAATACCGTACGGTAAAATACTGCCCGGTGTAATACCGCACGGTAAAATACTGCCCGGTATAATACCGCACGGTAAAATACTGCCCGGTATAATACCGCATAATCCGCTATTTATTGTGCAATAAGTATTATATGTTAAAAATATAATTATCCGAACATGGATCTGCCCGCGAACTTACGCGAACGGGCTGGCGATGTCAGCGAATACGTGTACGCTGCCCTTATCATCGTCTTATCGATGACAGCCATGGCGATTTTTCTGTGGTTAATGTACGACCATCGCGGCCTGGCCACCGCGGAGGGACAGATCGCGATGATGAACGCCCTCTTCGTCGCGGATACCCTCGCCTTCGTGGTGGCGGCCGCCACAGTCGCTATCTGCCTGTCCCTCTCCTCGCTCCATTTCGGCGACCTTCGCGGCCAGATCCGCCCGGAGACGTTCGCCTCCGTCTTCGTCGTCATGATCGCGGCGATCGCGTTTACCGGCGCCGACATCCTGTTACAGCCGAAGCCGCTGGAGGACTACGGGGTCAATATCGCCCTCGTCTTCTCGATGATATCCATCTTAACGGGAGTCGCGTTCATGGCCCTCTGCGTCCTTCGTCTCCGGCCCGAAGGGCGGATTAGCGCCCTGATCGACCGCATCCGGGCAGACTATCAAGAGGCCGGCGCCGGCGCGTCAGCCGACTCGGTGACGATGATGCCGCAGATGTCGGGGGCTTCACAGAGCCTGATGGCCTTCCTGGACAGAGTCTCGGCGGCTGGAGACCCCGGGCCTGCACGTATGGCGATCGACCGCTTAACGGAGGCAACTATCGCCGGAGCCGGGAACGCGCAGGACGTTAAATCGACCGCCGCAGCCGGGATGTTGATTAGCCATATCGTCGATGTCGGCGCCATCGGTGCGGAGACCGGTCACCCGGCCATCGTCTGCCGGGCTGTCGAGCGCCTGAAGGATATCGTCACGACCGTCAGGGCCGGTCCCGTATCGTCGGCGGCCTTCGGGGGCATCGGCTATATCTATACCGAATGCATGAAGCAGAACGGCCGCTTCCACGCCGGTACGTTCGACCCGTGGCTGGCCGGCGTCTACGCCGCGATACACGATGCGACGGGCAGGCGGGACGCGCTGGACCGGGCGGTCGCCACCGTCGAACATGCGCTGGCCGACCGCACCGCGCTCACCCCGGAAGAGCAGGTACGGGCGCTGTACGCTTCGGGCCAGGTACTCAGGAGGGTGGCGGAAACGGACCAGTCGGAAGAGATCGCATTGCTGGCCGTTTCACGGCTGACCGAAGCCCGTTCGACCGGCACGATCAGCGGGCTCGAAGCCACGTTCATCGACATCGAGATCGGCCGGGCCTACGCCACGCTGGCCGCCATGAAGAACCCGATCAAGAGCTATAAGAAAGCCCTGTCCCAGTATGAGGAAGCCAGCAAGACGATAAGCCCGGCGGTGTCGCGATACGACGCGGCCATGCTCGACTCCCTGCAGGGATACGCTCACGCCATGCTGGCCGACGAGTACAGCAAGGCCCGCCGTTACGACGACGCGCTGAACAGCGCCCGGTCGGCCATCGAACACTACACGTCGGCGGTCAGGTATTTCACTCCCCGGCGTTCCCCCGGCGAGCACGGCCTGATCATGTCCGGCGCCGGGCTCGCCCATACGCTGATCAGCGAGATATACGCCCATTCCCGCGAGTTCGACGGCGCGCTCAAGCAGGCCTCGCTCGCCATCGACTGCTATAAGTCGGCGATCGAGGCCACGGACAGGGAAAAGTCGCCGGAGAGCTACGCGTCGCTGAAGGTCAGCCTCGGCGTCGCCCAGGTGGACCTCGCGGAGATCTGCTTCAAGGAGAAGCGCTACGACGAGGCGATCTCCGCCTGCGACAGCGCCATCGCCAGCTACAACGAGGCCCTGCGCATCTACGAGGACCGGGGCAAGGATAAGCAGGCGGCGCCGGCGAGGAAGTACCTGAAGGAAGCCAACGACCTGTTCAACTCGTTCATGATGATCGGCTCCGGAAAGGGCGGCCGACAGCTCGAACTCGCCGACAGCCTCTAAGCTGCCAGAGGGCCAGGATGAGTCGCCAAGTGTCCAAGAGAAGACGCCAAGACGCCACTGTAGAAACTAAGAGGCGCCAAGCCGCCAAGTGTATTTTTTAGTTTCAAGAGGCCAAGAAACCAAGCTGTTTTAGAACGATGAGTTGAAGGATAGTTGGCTACCTGGCGACTTGAATAAAAAAGTACACTTGGCCCCTTGGCGTCTCTTAGTTTCTATAGTGGCGTCTTGGCGACTCTTCCTGGAAACTTGGAGCCTTAGATGTTAGCCCAGTATTTGTATGATCACTTTGCGCTGGCGGGGCCGGGTGTCGAAGTCGACGAGGACGATCTGTTGCCAGGTGCCGAGCAGCAGTACTTTGTCCTTGAAGGGGACCACGATGCCCGGCCCGACGACGGAAGCCCTGACGTGGGACATGCCGTTACCGTCGCCCCAGCGGGCATCGTGATCATAATGGATATCGGGCGGCGCGATGCGCTCCATGGCCCGGGGGAAGTCTTTTTCCAGGCCGGGCTCGTATTCGATGGTCGTGATCGATGCGGTGCTGCCCGGCACGAAGACGGTGACGATGCCCTCGTTGACATTGCCCGCGGAGACCGCCTGCTGCACTTCGGCCGTGATGTCCCTCATATGGCCCCTGCCCTTCGACTCAAAGGCCAGCGTCGTCGTGATTACTGCCATGGTGACCTCTGTCTGATAAATATGATTATCGCCTCTGTGGAGGCATAAACGTATTCATGTCTTCTTCTCATGAAAACTCGTCTGGCGGGTGCGCTGGCGCCTGTCGCATGCCGCCTCCGGCGGGCCATTCGTACTGCCCCGGGCGCGCAAGCGCGCGACCGGCCACTGGCGATTAGCCGGTCCTGTTTTTCGTCATTAATACCTGACTAAAACACCGGTCATCGGCCGACTCCTATCCAAAAGATAGCATGCTCCTGGTGTCTTCCCGGCCACGGCGCCCGATCTGCTGCCCTGTACTTCTCCATGCCCTGTCGGCCTCACATAAGGTATTTAGCTACCCCGCGCTCTGTATATCGCGATGAGCGGAAGGAAGCCCTTCGAGCAGGCCCTCGATCATATGCACTGGTGCGATCAGTGTAACGTGCCTTTGATAGCAGGCACCTGCGGAGCCTGCGGCCGCGAAGGGCGCGCTGTGCCGCTTTCGCCGCCGGGCGACGTGAGACCGTGCTCGCCGTTCGAGCGTGGCATACTGCACGAGCTGCTGACGAAGAGCTACGGCGCCGACCCCCTGGGCGACCGGATCGTCCTGCTCAACAAGATCCCCGGCGACGACAAGGTCGACGAGGTCATCGTAGACGGGATGACTATAGCGGTCGTCTCTTACGACCTGGTCGACGGCGCCTATAAGCTGGACCTGCGGCCGGACGGCGCGAAGATACTCCTCCCTCACGCGACGAAGCGGATCGTGACCGTGGACGTGCCCCGGGAGAAGCATCTCAACGGCAAGGGCATCAGCGGCCGCGCCGTCACCGGCTGCACGCCTGATATCCGGAAGGGCGACGTGGTGCTCATCAAAGCGGGCGAGACGTTCACGGGCTTCGGCATAGCCCGGGCGGACAGCGACGGCCTGGCGAACCCGGCCGAGAATACGATCAAGATCAGGAAGATCGGCGGCGGCACCCGGCGGCTGAACGACCGGATCAGCACGCTGGACGATGCTGCGGCAGCGAACGAGGCCAGGCTTCGCGTTATGGAAAAGGACGCCATCAACACCATCCGGGGCGTCACCGGCCAGCGCCGTGACCTGCCGGTCACCGTCTCGTTCAGCGGCGGCAAGGACAGCCTTGTCATTATGTGGATCGCGCGGAAGGCAGTGAAGAAGCTGACAGCCTTCTTTGTGGATACCGGGCTCGAGTTCCCGGAAACAGTGGCATTCGTGGAGCAGTTCACCCGCGACAGCGGGATCGAGCTGAAGATCGAGCGGGCGGGTAGAGCGTTCGACGAGAACTTTCCATCTTTTGGCCCCCCTGCCAAAGATTTCCGCTGGTGCTGCAAGGTCTGTAAGCTTGGGCCTATCACAAGCTTCCTCTCTGCCGGCGAAACGATCACCATCGATGGCAAGCGCCGCTACGAGTCGTTCCAGCGCGGGGGCATCAACGCCGTCGAGCGCAACCCCTTCGTGCCCGGCCAGACCAGCGTGTTCCCCATCCGGGACTGGCGGGCGCTGGAGGTCTGGCTGTACATCCGCCTGGAGCGGCTGCCGTACAACCCGCTGTACGACCAGGGCTTCGAGCGCATCGGCTGCTGGCTGTGCCCGTCGGCGCTGCAGGCCGAGTACGTGCGCATGCGCGAGCTGCACCCCGAAAAATACTGCGAATGGCAGGAAAGGCTCCATGCATGGGCGCGCGAGTCCGGGCTGCCGCCCGAGTACGTGGACCTCGGCTTCTGGCGGTGGAAGGCGCACCCCAACAAGATGCTCAACATCGCCCGGGAGCGCGGGATACCGCTGAAGCCGGCACGGACCGGAAAGAAGATGGCGCTCGACATTATCCGGGGCGTCAGTCCGTGCACGGCAGGCGGCTACAGCATCGAGGGCGTGCTCAGCCTGGAGGGCCGCGCGCCCGACGCGGCCGTCAACGAAACGCTGAAGACCATCGGTAAGCCGACGTACTCCGAAGACCTGGACATGACCCTGGTCCGGGCGAAGAAGGGCACCGCCAAGCTGTTTGCCGGCGGCCAGATTTACGCGTCGGCGGACGACCGGGACCAGGCGCTGGCTTTGTTCGAGGATACGGTAAAGCAGGTGCTGCGCGCGTCGCTCTGCGCCCGGTGTATGATATGTGTGAAGGCCTGTCCTCGCCGGGCGATTAAGGTGGACCGTGCCGGCGGCATCCGTGTTGACGAGACAAGGTGCGATCAATGCGGAAAATGTACCCGTGGATGCGTTGTTGCGAGATATTATGACAAATTAACGGTCAAAACAGGAAAAAGTCCGCAAAATATATCGTAAAACCATCCTTATCTCATTTCACTCGAAAAGTTTAAAAATCCGGTGCGTATATTAGCACTTGATCATTTTGCGGCTTTAGCTGAAATGATCATATAAGTAGGGCGCGAGTTTCCATCCGAACAGGCAAATGGCTATCGTGAACGCGAGGAGAATCCCCAGGTAGGCAAAGTTCGACCATTCTCCTGCTATATCCCCCGCAATCGCGAAGAGCGCGATGAATGCCGCCAGGAAGGCTATCGAAACGCCAAACTCGATGAGATTAATCTTTAAGCTGGCCAAATTATACACCAGGACATACTGGTGTCTAATTGGAGATATGCTTTACGATTGACATCGACGGGAGATAAATAAAATGAGACAAGGGCTTGTACCAAAGAAGGTGTTTTTCACCAGCGGCGTCGGCCGGCACAGGGAGATGCTGGAATCGTTCGAGATGGCCCTCAGGGACGCGGGCATCGAAAAGTTCAACCTGGTGACGGTCAGCTCCATCCTGCCACCGAAGTGCGAGATCATCGAGAGTAAAGTCGGCCTCAAACAACTGTACCCGGGGGAAATCGTCTTCACCGTCATGTCTCGTAACTCGTCGAACGAGCCCAGCCGGCGGATAGCGGCCTCAATCGGCTGCGCCATCCCGAAGGACCCTGTCAAGAGCTTCGGGTATCTGTCCGAGCACCACTCCTATGGCGAGACTGAGGACTGCGCGGGCAAATATGCGGAAAGGCTCGCGGAAAATATGCTCTTTACGTGGACGAAGGCGAAGCCCGGGAAGACGATGAACATCTCCAAGACCGCGGAAGTGGACGACGAAGGTAACTGGACAACAGTTATATCTGCTGCCGTGTTCATAATATAAAGTGGTGAATTCAAAAATGCGCTGTCCAGGCTGTAAAGAGGAGACCTTCGAGGAAGAGCTCGTCGCGGGCAGGTGTCCGCTGTGCGGCGCGAAGGTCCTGGATTCGATCGAGCCCCCGGCCTCATCGGCTCCCGAGCCCTTTATCAAATGCATCTCGGACTACGACGAGTCGCCGATCGATCTGGCCGGCGCCCCGGTCCGGGATATCATCGAGGACATCTTCGAGGATATCTTCAGCGGAGTAGAGCGGACATTGCTCATCAGCTATATGGCCTACGACATCTCGCAAAACACCGGGCTGGAGATCAAGCAAGCGCGCAATGTCGCCCGGCAGGTCGTAGACCTCGACGAGGCCTCGTTTGAGTTCGACGTCATCCCCGCCTGGTACGACGAATTTAAACTTAAAAAGTGCGCCCGCTGCGGCAAGATGCACCTGATGATCGGCAAGAAGATGCTCAAGGGCCGCATCGAGGACGGCGTCGGCGAGTACGATATCGAGTACGTCTGCCGCCGTTGTGCCTGAACGCTGGCTGGCGTCGTCTGCCGCCGTTGTGCCTGAACGCTGGCTGGCGTCGTCTGTCGCCGTTGTGCCTGAACGCTGGCTGGCGTCGTCTGCCGCCGGTGCGCAAGACCTGGTCCTCATGGACTGAAATCAGAAGCGCATTTTTTTATTAACCTTTTTTCCCCATTTATAATCGGAAAATAGGTCGTATATTGCCTCTAAATTTCATAACGACGATAATCCACACCCGAACATCTGAAAATCGTTTAATATTGTATTAAAAATATTATTAATACCCCTGCTTGATGGATTACGAAAACAATGTGATCGAGATGGGGGTGGAATATGACAAAAAGAACGAATATCAGCCTGATAGCTGTGTTGGCAATCTTTGTTTCTCTAATGATATTATGCTCGACGCAGTTCACAGGAATCGTACAGTCAGCTAATGGTAACTTGAACAATAATATCGGTGGCCAGACCACGGCTACGGCCGGTGCTGCCGCGGGCGCAGGCGCGACGGATCCCAATAGCGTCGCGGCTGCAGCTTCGGCTGCTGCGGCGGCCGGCGGGGCGAGCCCACAGGAGGCGGCCGCGGTAGCGGCTGCTGCGGCTGCGGCGGCGTCCGGTGGAGATGCGGCTGCTGCGGCTGCGGCGGCTGCTGCGGCGGCACCGGGTAGCGCGGCTGCTGCGGCGGCTGCTGCGGCGGCATCCGGGAGCAGCGGAGCGGGCGGCGCGGCTGCTGCGGCGGCTGCGGCTGCGGTTTCCGCTGGCGGCGGTAATGCGGCGGCTGCGGCTGCGGCGGCTGCGGCTGCCGGAGTCGGACCAGGTGGTGCGGCGGCTGCTGCGGCGGCTGCTGCGGCGGCTGATGGTGGTGCCGGTGTCGGTGGTGCGGCTGCGGCTGCGGCTGCGGCTGCGGTGTCGGCCGGCGGAGGTAATGCGGCTGCGGCTGCTGCGGCTGCTGCGGCTGCTGGCGGCGGTGCGCCAGGCGGTGCTGCGGCTGCTGCGGCTGCTGCGGCTGCTGCTAATGGCGGCGCTGGCGTAGGTGGCGCGGCTGCGGCTGCGGCTGCTGCGGCAGTATCGGCGGCTGGTGGCTCAGGTACGGCTGCTGCTGCGGCTGCGGCTGCTGCGGCTGCCGGTGGAGCTGGTGGCGGTGCGGCTGCTGCGGCTGCTGCGGCTGCTGCGGCTGGCGGTTCCGGCGGCGCGGCTGCGGCTGCTGCGGCTGCTGCGGTTGCGGCCGGTGGCGGCTCTTCGGCGGCTGCGGCTGCTGCGGCTGCTGCGGCTGGCGGCTCAGGTCCGGGAGGATCTGCGGCGGCTGCTGCGGCTGCGGCTGCGGCTGATGGTGGTGCCGGTGTCGGTGGTGCGGCTGCGGCTGCGGCTGCGGCTGCGGTG
>MVRA01000033.1 GCA_002067315.1 Methanocella sp. PtaU1.Bin125
CTGGCGCTGGTCTCGCGGTCGACCCCGCCGCAATACCTCGAATACCTGGATCGCTGGCACGTGAGATACATCATGTCGGGAGACGGCAAAGCGGACATGGACATCGTGCTCGACGAGCTGGGCAGGATGGGCGTCAGGAAGGTACGGACCGACAGCGGCGGCACCATCAACGGGGTCTTGCTGCGCAAAGGCCTCGTCGACGAGGTCAGCGTGCTCCTCCACCCGGCGATCGTCGGCGGCCCCCCGCAGGACTCGATCTTCCGCGACACGGCCTTTGCGGAAGAACAGCGGACCGTCGGCCTCCGGATGATCAGTTCCCGCCGGCTGAAGAACGGCGTCATCTGGCTCCGCTACAGGATAGAGCCCTGACGTCTAGCGTCACTCCCTTACCGCGCTAGTTTAATAATATTTTAATGTCATGATACTATTGTGGTCTGTCCATGGATAAGTTCGACGTGATCGTGATCGGCGCCGGCGCCGGGGAAAACGTGGTCAGTGACGCCCTTGCGGAGGGCCTGAAAGTCGCGCTGGTCGAGAAAGGCCTGCTCGGCGGGACGTGCCTGAACAACGGCTGTATCCCTTCCAAGATGCTCATCTACCCCGCTGACGTCATCCGGGCCGCACAGGAGGCGAAAGCGGTAGGGGTCATGGCGACGGCGAAGCCGGACTTCCGGTTCATCATGGACCGGATGCGCACGTTCATCCGGGGGGAAGAGCAGGAGTCGGAAGAGCAGCTCTCGAAAGTGAAGAACCTGACCATGTTCCGGGACACGGCCTCGTTCGCGGGCGATCACACGCTCGAGGTCGGCGGCAGACAGATCACTGCCCCGAAGATCGTCATCGCGACGGGCGCCCGGCCGCTGGTCCCGCCCATCCCGGGCCTGGAGGAGGCAGGGTTCCTGGATAACGTCACGCTGCTCGACCTGAACGAGGCCCCGGAGAGCCTGATCATCGTCGGCGGCGGCTATATCGGCTGCGAGTACGGCCACTTTTTCTCCGCCATGGGCACGGACGTGACCATTATCCAGCGCCCGGCAGTCCTGCTGAATGACGAGGACCCGGACGTCGGGGAGACGGTCACGAAGGCGCTGGCAAAGTACATGACGGTCCGCGTGAGGCACCAGGCGGACCGCGTGGCCGTGGAGAACGGGAAGAAGGTCGTCTACGCGAAGGACCTGAAATCGGGCGACACCGCCAGGTTCGAGGCCGACGAGATCCTGCTGGCGCTCGGCCGCCGGTCGAACGCCGACCTGCTCAAGCCGGAGAAAGCCGGCGTCGAGACTGACAGCAAGGGATGGATTAAAGTAAACCAGTACTTAGAGACCAGCGTCCCGGGCATCTGGGCGCTGGGAGACGCCACCGGTAAGGATATGTTCCGCCATGCGGCCAACTTCCAGTCGGGGGTCGTGTCGCACAACATGTTCCACGGGCATAAGAGGGAATATGATAATCGCGCGCTCCCGCATGCCGTCTACACATGCCCGCAGGTAGGCCATGTCGGCATGACGCTGGCCGACGCCCGGGCACGGGGCCTCAAGGTCATGGTCGGCAAAGCGATGTACTCCGGCACCGCCAAAGGTGTCGCCATGGCCGAGGAGACCGGATTCGTCAAGGTCGTGGTCGCCCGTCTGACGAACAAGATCCTCGGCTGCACGATCGTCGGCCCGGACGCGGCGGCGCTGGTACAGCAGGTCGTCTACCTGATGAACTGCGGCACCGGGGACATGAGCCCGTTATATAAATCAATGGTGATCCACCCGGCCATCAGCGAGGTCGTGATGAATGCGTTCGCCGCACTGGAGAACGTCGATTAAAAAGAATGTGATCAGTCGGCGTCCAGCAGCGAACGGAAATACTTGATGTTTTCCGCGCAGGTCTCCATGCCCCACTGCATCGTGGCAGTGGTGAAGAAGTCCATCTCTTCCCTGTATTTCTTTAGCGCCCCGGTGCCCACCGCATACTGCCGTTCGGCCCGCTCGATGAACGGCTCGACGACCCTGCGCCGCTGCTCCTTCGTGATGAGCTGGAAGAGCAGCGCGTGGACCGTGAAGTCGTGAAGCTCCGGCCACATCGTGCCCGTCATCTCGACGGGCGTCGCGACCAGCTCCACCAGCCGTTTCCGGCCGGCCCCGGTGAGCTTGAACACCTTCCGGTCCGGCAGCCTCTCCTGATGCTCCCGGCGGCCTTCGACGAGCCCTTCCGCCTCGAATTTTTGCAGCCGGGTGTAAAGCGATCCCGTGCTCAGGTTAATGTAGAACTGCCCGAAGCTGACGTCGATGCGCTGCTTGAGCTGGTAACCGTGGGCCGGCCCCTGCAGGAGCCCCGCCAGGATGATGATGTCGATCTCGTTCTTTCCCATCTGTTATCGCTCCTGTCAGTCGTTTGCCTAATAGTCCAACATATTCTATATTTTGCTATCATAGTATAATATAAATTATTTTTTAATGTACTAATTCAATTTGAAATATTACTTTTTATACTATAAATCGTTTTACTACCGACGGAAGTGAGGGATTTAAGAATGGGACACTGGTTGATCTATGGGCCATCAGGCGGTGATATAGGCCGGGTATTGTCGGGCGGGCTGTATTTGGTCCGGGCGGTCATGCGTACGCGCGCGAGATGCCGACCGGCCAGACGCAGGCCGTGGCCCGTTTTTAATCAGGTACCTGACCGTAGGGCCGGTCATCGGCTGACACCTGTGAGAATGCAGCCAGATCGTTACTTACAAAATTCCTTCACGGTAGCCAGCACGACTTCGTGGCACAGGGCAACCGACTCAAGGTCAACCCATTCCACGTCCGCGTGCAACCCTTCTCCGGAAGGGCCGAAGATGACGGCGGGAACGCTCGGAGGGATGATCGGACCGATGG
>MVRA01000034.1 GCA_002067315.1 Methanocella sp. PtaU1.Bin125
GCGCGCACGAGCGCTCGCCCGCCGACGACGATGGTCCTTTCTGGTTTTCATTATACCATACCTGACCAAAACCCCGGTCATCGACCGACTCCTATGAATCCATCAGCGTTCGCTTATTCCATCAGCGACTTCACCCACTCCGGCTTCTTCCAGAGCGCGCACCCGCCGTTCGATTCCATGAGCTGGTCGCGGTGCTCCTGCAGCGCTTTAAACAGCCGGGAGTTGAGGGCGTCTTTCAGCGGCATGTCCAGGACGCTGCTGTCCGAGTACGGGGCGAAGGGGCAGGGCTCGACGTCGCCCGAGGCGCTGACGTGGAGGAAGCCTCTTCCCGACGATAAACAGCCCCCGAAGGCCTTCTCGTCGCCGGGGAACCCGATGTAGACGCCCGGCTGGCTGGCCCGGTATGCGGCCATTTTGGCCAGGATCTCGTCCCGCTGTTCATCTGTTACTACCCAGTCTTCCGTGTCCGGCCGGACCGGGTTGTACTCGACGTAGATGAACGCCCTGCAGCCGTGCTCCCGCATCCGCCGGACGAAACTTTCGCCCGTGACCGTGTCGTAGTTCTGCCGGGTGACGGTGAGCGACGTGCCGAAGAAGATGCCGTTTCGCTGGAGGTTCGCCATGTCGTTCACCAGCCGGTCGTAGACGCCGGCGCCCCGGCGCAGGTCCGTCATGTTCTGGTGGCCTTCCATGCTGAGGATCGGGATGACGTGCCTCTGCTCCTTGAACTTCTGCAGCACGGCTTCGTCGATGAGGGTGCCGTTCGTGAACAGGGTGAAGATCATGTCAGGGAAGTGCCGGGTGACGTCGAAGATGTCCGGCCGGGTCAGCGGCTCGCCGCCGACGACCAGCACGATGGAGACGCCCAGCTCGCTCGCCTGCCGCAGGACGTCCGTCAGCCGGGCCGTGTCCATCTCCGGCTTGTGCTCGCGGGGGACCAGCCGCGAGTAGCAGCCCGCGCAGCGCAGGTTGCATATGTTAGTGACGCTGAGGATCATCACCGGCGGCACGTGGAGCCCCTGTTCCTCGTGCTTTTGCCGGATCGCGGCTGCCTTTTTCTGGGCCATCGCGGCCCGGGCGAAAAAGGCCGCCATGGCCGGGTCCTTCAGGGAGACGCGCAGCGCGTCGCTGAATATGCCCCTGATGAGCTCGTTGACCATGCGATTGAGATCACTGTTATTTTCCATCTGTTATCCCCTTCAAACCGTCGGCATTCGCCCTGCCTGCAGCATATCCGTTCCCTGCCATCGGCGGGCCTCCGCTATAGCATATTTACGTTATGTACATAATTCATATATGTACATACTATGCATAGGTACTTGCGCTCGCTGACCATATAAATGTTTTGAATAAAAAGGGGTTTGTGGTTTATAATACGTTGCTTTTCTGTCCCCTTTCAAGCCCCGACCGGCTCTTCCTGTGTCTAAGAATTTCCGCGTCAGGTGCTGCCATGATTCGTTTTACCGCGCAGTCGGCACAGGCCTTCTTATTACAGTATCGCTTGCCATGCTCGACGAACAGCGCGTGATAATGCCGGTACAGCCCGGCGTCGGCGGGCAGGCTTTCGTGGAACCGTTCCTGCAGGTGCCGGTAGCTGCCCTCAATGCCAAGGCATTTCAGCGTCCTCCGGGCATAGGCATCCACGACAAAAGAGGGCTGCCCGGCGACGTATAGCACTAAGATGTCGGCTGTCTCGTCTCCGACGCCGCGCAGGGCGAGCAGCCCGGCGCGCAGGCCGTCGGCCGCCCTCGCGAACGTGTCAGGGTGATCAGCCATGTACCGGGCGATCCCCTGCAGGCTCCGCACCTTGTTCCGGTAGAACCCGGCCGGCCGGACGACCTGTTCCAGCTCTTCGAGGGGCAAAGCTGCCACGGCCTCCGGGCTCAACAGGCCCCGCCGCTTCATCTCGCGGAGGACGCGGTCCACGTTCTCCCACCGCGTCTGCTGGACCAGGATGGCCCCGGCGACCCGCTCGAAGTCCGAGGCCGCCGGCCACCAGTCCTCGAGGGGGCCGAACTCGGCGGCCAGCTCAGAGTACAACGTTTTTAGCATGCCCTCTGCGTCCTTCGTGCCTTCCGTGGCCTCTGTATTATACAAACTTGATCGACAGTGGCTTTGTCTTGTTCTTGATGGCCAGGTTGATCAGCAGCGGCGTGAGGCTCTCGATGAGGCCCGCCTCCGCGAGGGTGCCGCCGTCCAGCGCCCGGATGTCGCCCAGCTGCTCCGCGAGCTTCATCGCCGTCTTCTTGGCCTCCTCGTCGTCCGCGCAGACGATCACGTCGAAGCCCAGCTTATCGTCGAGGTCGGCCAGCCGGGGCGCCGGCAGCGACTGGAAGGTCGAGACCAGCCTGACCCCTTCCGGTAGCGCGGCACTGCACTCCTTCGTAGCGCTCCCGTACTGCGCCGCCGGGGTGAACGAGCACAGCTTCTGCTTGGACATGGGCACGATGGGCGTGATCACGATCTGGTCCTTAAGCGCGCCTGCGTTGATCAGGGCCTGTACCGTGGGCACGGCGAACTGGTACCGCACTGCCAGGATGACCACTTCGGCGTTCTTCGCCGCCTCCTCGTTGGACATGCCCCTGATGCCGTCCCGCATCCCGCGTTCTTTCAGCAGTTTGTTATAGCCGTCCGCGGCCTCCTGTGCCTTGGCGGCTTCGCGCGACCCGATGATGACATCGTTCTGCTGTGCCAGCCGCAGCGCAAGGCCCTCGCCGATGTCGCCGGTCCCTCCGATAATTGCGATCTTCATGATATCACCCGCGGGCCATACGGCCCGGTCAAGTATTATTTTAAACGGGCTATATAAAACGGTATCGTGCGCCGGGACATGCAAGACGCAATAAATTTATATATATTGTTTATATATAGCCATCCTGTCGGCGCAGGCGGACCGGAATACACAAACAATAAATATGATGCGCTGATATCAGCAAGCAGGATTATCAGAACCGCTGGCGTATCGTTTTGCGGTTAACCATCAACGGAGGATATAGCGTGGAAATAAAGACACCTTCAAAGGACGAGCGTATCGCGTTACATATCAGGGGCGTCAAGATGATACTGGTGACGTCGCTGGTCGGCGCGCTGGCCGGGTTCCTCTCGAGCCCGTTCTTCCTGAGCCCGCACAACGCGAACTTTTCGTTCCTGGTGCTGGCCATCGCCATCTACGCCCAGAAGTACGTCTTTCCGCCCTTAGGGATCGACTCCTCCAAGTTCGGGATCAAGGACTGGTTCTTCGTCGGGTTCATGACGTTCTGCTACTGGTTCATGACGTGGACGATCATCCTGAACGGCCCCACCCCGCCAATCGGGCCGTTCTTCTAACGCCCCTTTTAACATCTCTTACGGAAGCCTGTGACAATGAGAATCGCCATCATCGATAAAGACCGCTGCCAGCCCCGGAAATGCGCCACCGAGTGCATCAAGTACTGCCCCAAGGTGAGAAGCGGCGACGAGACTATCGTCCTGGGGGAGGACGGCAAGGCGGTCATCTCTGAAGAGTTATGCGTCGGCTGCGGCATCTGCATCAAAAAGTGCCCCAACCAGGCGATCATGATCATCGGCCTGCCGGACAAGCTGGCCGATCAGCTCACGCATCGCTACGGCGAGAACGGCTTCGCGCTCTACGGCCTGCCCGGCCCCGCGCAGGGCCGGGTCAGCGGCCTGCTGGGCCAGAACGGCATCGGCAAGACCACCGCGGTCAAGATCCTCTCCGGGCAGATGATGCCGAACCTCGGTAACAAAAAGACCACCTGGGAGGACGTGTTCGAGTACTTTTCCGGCTCCGAGCTGCAGGAGTACCTGCGCAACGTGGCCGAGAAGAAGGTGAAGACCGCCCAGAAGCCCCAGTACGTCGACCTGCTTCCGAAGGCTGTCAAGGGCAAGGTCAGGGACCTGCTGAAGAAGGCCGACGAGCGCGGCGTCATGGACGAGACGGCGGCCGAGCTGGGCCTCGCCGGGCTGCTGGACCGCCAGATTTCGGAGCTGTCCGGCGGCGAGCTGCAGCGCGTCGCCATCGCCGCGTGCGCCATGCGGGACGCTGGCTTCTACTTCTTCGACGAGGTGACGCCCTATCTCGACATCTACCAGCGCATCCGGTGCGCCAAATTAATTAAACGCATGGGCGAGGCCCGGAACGTCATGGTGGTCGAGCACGACCTCGCGATCCTGGACCTGCTGGCCGACGTCGTCCACATCGGCTACGGCGAGCCGGGCGGCTACGGCGTGATCACCCACCCGAAGGGCGTGCGCGTCGGCATCAACGAATACCTGAAGGGATATCTTCCCGAGGAGAACATCCGGATCCGGCCCCGTCCCATCGAGTTCGAGGTCAAGGCCCCGAAGGACCAGAAGGACGTGGTGCGGCTGCTGGAGTTCGGCTCGTTCAGCAAGACGCTGGACAGCTTCCGGCTGGACGTCCGGGGCGGCGAGCTGAGGAAGCGGGAAGTCGTGGGCGTCGTCGGGCAGAACGGCATCGGCAAGACCACGTTTGCCAGGCTGCTGGCCGGCGAGCTGGCCCCCGATAGCGGCAAGCTGGACTTCAACGTAAAAATATCCTACAAGCCGCAGTACATCAAGGCTGACATGGACATGGGCGTGCGGGAATACCTGCGCAGCATCTCGCTGCAGTTCGAGGGCAGCTACTTCCGCTCCGAGATACTGGCGCCGATGCAGATCGAGCGGCTCATGGACTGCAGCCTGAACGACCTATCCGGCGGCGAGCTGCAGCGCGTCGCCATCGCCGCGTGCCTCGGCCGGGACGCGCAGATGTTCATCCTCGACGAGCCGTCCGCGCACCTCGACGTCGAGCAGCGGACGATGACCACCAAGGTGATCAAGCGGTTCGCCGAGAACAACGACGTCACTGTCTGCGTGATCGACCACGACATCTACATGATCGACCTCTTATCGGACCGGCTGCTCGTCTTCGACGGCGAGCCCGGCGTCCGCGGCGAGGTGCACGGGCCGTTCAACATGCGCGAGGGCATGAACCGGTTCCTGGCCAGCCTGGACATTACTTTTAGACGGGACGAGGAGACGAAGCGGCCCCGGGTCAACAAGGCCGACTCCAACCTCGACCGCGAGCAGAAAAAGATCGGCGAGTACTACTACCTGCCGCAGGCAGAATAAGCCGGCTGCGCGTGAAGCGGAAGACAGGGCGCGGTTAAAGGCCGCAGAGAACGCAGTTTTATAGTCATTTCAGGTAATTGTTCAGGTATCTTTTCAACAGGTGGCGATGGCCTGCGCACGCGCGTGCGAGCGGATGGCCGCCAGTCCATGAGACTCGCTTGATGAATGACAGTTCTTCACGTGCAGGCAATGAAATGGGCCCTGTTTCGGTGCCGGTCATATAGATCCTCGCGACGGGCGCGACGAAACGCGACGGGCGCGACGAAACGCGACGGGCGCGACGTTCTCGAGGAACGATATGGCAATCCGTTATCCTTTATCAGTCGTTGCGCCCGTCGCGTTTCGTCGCATCGTCGCGGGTATATCGTCCTGCGCTATGCCTCCGCAAAGGCTATTCCTGAAGCCTGAACAGGACTCCCAAGGAACACCTGAACAGTTACAGTTTCTTTTTTATTTTAAGTATACGATATCTAAAAGGGAAACTGCGCTCTCCGCGCACTGCAGCGTGCTATGCACGCTCCTCTGCGTTCGCATGAAAAACGTGTTCATATGCCGATCAGGTCTGCGGTGTCGAAGCCTGCGCGCTGGCCCTCGTCGCATTCCCGC
>MVRA01000035.1 GCA_002067315.1 Methanocella sp. PtaU1.Bin125
CGGGCTGTCCAACCTCTGGATGGCCATGTTCGCCGACACCGGCGCCGCGATCATCGTCATCCTCAACGGCATGCGGCTGCTCAGGTGATACCGGCGACTCCTTATAATATCCAGCACACGTGCTTGATAGCAAGGAACAGTAAGGGGTCGCAGAGAACTCGTATATGAAAATGGGTTTTCATGTGAAGGCTGATGAAAATCAGTCCTTGTCATGACTATGCGACCCCTGTCACGCTCGCCAAGGGCGCCAGGGGCCAAGGGCGCCAAGGATTTTATGTACAGCGATTTTCAGGCCAGGGCAATCGAAATTTTCATGGAAGTCGATCGATGGCCGGGGTTTTGGCCAGGTATTAATGATGAAAAACGGACAGGGCTATCGCGGCATGTTCAGCCAGAGCATCCGCATGCGTGCGCGAGCGGCCGCCGTGATCGCCGAAATGGCCGACTTTTTCATAAGACGCTGAGGGGCGCAGAGAACGCGGTTCCTTTTTAGTTTTACACTATACGATATATAAAAGGATAACTGCGGTCTCTGCGGCCTTTAACCGCGCCCTGTGTTCCGTCACGCATCGCGAGCCGTGGCGGGCGCCCGCGCGCGAAACGCCCCGACCGATAACAAGAGGCATCTCCGGGCATTGTTGCCTATTTTCTCACGATGGTCATGATCGCCGTCCCGAGGAGGGCAAGCGCGATCGCGATGGCGGCCACGATCAGGTCGCCGCCGAAGGGGAGGGAAAGTCCGCTGATATAGCCGTTAATGGTGCCGGCGACGTCCATGCCGAACACCGTGCCGAGCAGGTATCCGGCGGCGAGGAGCATCAGCGCGGACAGGGCCAGGTTCACCGGCGATATGGCCGGGGCCGGAGCCTGCACGTAGACCGTTCGCGCCGGGGAGGCGGGTATCGCCGCGCGTTCCGCCTTGATCTCTTCCAGCTCCTTACGCATGCGCTCTTTCTTGATGTCTTCAAGCTCCTTGCGCATCATGTCCGCCTTTATATCGGCCAGCTCTTTCTTGAATGAGTCGATTTCCTCGTTGCTAAGCTCTTTGTCCGCCACGGCTATCCCTCGAATATCACGTCGAACGACGGCCCGGGCCGCGGCGCGTGCTCGACCCGCAGCTCGATCTCCGCCTCTTTCCCCGATGCCAGCGCTGCAGTTAGCCCCCGGTCCAGGCCCCGGGCCGCTTTATCGGCATAGATCATGACGGTCCGCCCGCAGATATAATTGCTGACCCGGAACACCATGCTGTGATCGTCGGTAAACGTCATCTGCGCCGAGCCCCGGCCCGTCACGATATCGGTGTGCACGCCGCACCGGATGATCGCGGTGATCTGTGCGTCGTCGCTGGCCGCCGCTTTTTTATAACTGTCGCTCAACGTGCAGGCGGATTTATCCGCGGCGACGGCGACGATACAGTCGGCGACGAGGCCGATTTCCGGGTCCCGGGTCACCTCGAAGGTCGACCGGTGAGTCGCCGTGACGTTCCGGTGCCCGCGCGCGCGGACGGTCTCGCTGATCATCGTGACTACCTTTAACATACGCAGGCTATAAGTATTCCGTTCGCGGATAGATCACCGGAGATATTTTCAGTATGAGTAAAGTAGAGATCACGGAGGCCGAGTGTCCTTCGTGCAGCCCGGACGAGCCGACCACCCACGTCATCATCAAAGAGGGAGGGCTGGTCAAGTGCGAAGAGTGTGGCTATGTCCACGCCGTGCCGGTCCAGAAAAAGAAGACTATCAAGCTCCGGGTCATCGTGAGCCGCCAGCAGGAGTCCTCAGTCCAGGAGATCGAGATGGACGAAGACGAGGTCATCCACGTGGGCGACGAGTTCGTCGTCGAGAAGGACGACGAGGTGAGCGGGGTCAAAGTCCAGTCGATCGAGCTCAAGACGAAGGGGCGGCCGGAGGAGGCGGTGGCGAAAGACATCGACGCGATCTGGGCCCGCACGATCGACGAGGTCATCGTCAAGATCGCGGTGCAGAAGGGTGCCATCACCGAGTCGATCAACCACAAGGTCAGCGGCGACTATGAGTTCACGGTCGGGGACACGATCAAGCTGCAGGGCTACGAGGCGGTCATCACCAGCATCAAGGAGCGTGAAGGCCGGCACAACAAGCGGGCCGGGCAGGTCTCGAAAGCCAAAGACATCAAGCGCATATACTCCAGGTCGCTCACCTCGGCGTTCAGGTACGGCGGGCGCACCGGCGGGTTCAAGAAGTCAAAGGTTACTGAAAAATCCGGGGGGTCCAGGCCACGTACGACGGGCTCGGGGCTGCGCCGGAAATCCGGCGGCAGAAGCTGATCGCGCACTTGCGATACCAGGGGATCGGCGAACGGGTACTGGCGGCTATGGGCGAGGTGCCGCGGGACCTGTTCGTGCCGGAGCACGTTCGGGACCTGGCCTACGAGGACACGCCGCTGCATATCGGCTACGGGCAGACCATATCGGCCCCGAGCATGGTCGGGGTGATGTGCGACATCCTGGACATCCGGGAGACTGATAAAGTCCTCGAGGTGGGCACCGGGTGCGGGTATCACGCGGCCGTGATGTCCCGGCTCGCGAGCCGGGGCACCGTCTATACGGTCGAGCGGATACCGGAGCTTGCAGAGCGGGCAAAGGCCCTGCTCCGGGAGCTCGGCTATGATAACGTGATTGTTCTCACGGGAGACGGCAGCGAAGGTCTCCCAGACTTTGCGCCCTATGATTGTATCAGCGTCGCGGCCGCAGCCCCGAAGGTGCCGGACCCGCTGGCGCAGGAGTTAGCGGAAGGCGGACGCATGGTCGTGCCGGTCGGCCGATATTTGCAGGAGCTCATCCTGGTCGAGAAGAAAAATGGCAAAATATCGACCTATCCCCGGGGAGGGGTAGCATTTGTGCCGCTGATCGGCAAGGAAGGGTTCAAAGGCGGCTGAACGCCATACGCAGGCCGCGAATGGCGCCATGTTGCGTATACGGCGTCACTTGCCCGGACAATGGTTTTATCACCGGCATGCGTATTTTCATCCGGCAGGTAGTGCGGATGGAGATCGATCTTTTTTACACAGATGGCGGCGCATCGTTTAAAGATGCCGTAGCCCGGAGGCTCGGCCGCACCTTCGGCCTGGAAGCACGTGATCGCGGCCGGATGCGGATATACGAGGGCGCATGGAACGAGAGACGCCGCCAGTACGACGCGTACGTATTGCTCGACCACCTGGTCCGGTGCATGAAGTCCGATACTGCCATCTGGCTGGTGGACCCCGATATCTTCTGCGAAAACGTAAACTTCGTCTTCGGGCTGGCCATGTATCATATCGCCGCAGTAGTCTCGGTCTTCAGGCTGGACACGCCCGGGATGGTGGTCAAGGAGACGATCCACGAAGCGGGCCATATCCTGGGCCTGCCGCACTGCCGGAACCATTGCGTCATGCGGTTTTCCAACAGCTACGAGGACGCCCTCCTGAAGCCGGATATCCCCTGTATGGCATGCCGGCGGAAGCTCGACCGTAAGATAGTTGAGCCCGGAATGCGAATGTAGCCGATGTGACAGTCATCGAAGGCAAGGGCACGTATACGCTGGTCATGCGCCTTGCGGAAGGCCGTAAGCTGAAGGTCGGCGCGCTCGGGGAGATTTTCTTCGACGAAGGCTATTATGCCTATACAGGCTCGGCCCTCGGCGCCGGCGGCTTCTCCCGTGTGGCCCGCCACCGGGACGTGGCCAGCGGGAAGAACCGCGCGAAACAGTGGCATATCGACTACCTGCTGCCTTACGTCGAGATCCTGGAGGTCGTCACGTCCCACCGCCCGGAGTGCAGCGTGGCCGCCGGCATCGACCGGACGCTGTCACGCGTCGCCGGTTTCGGCTGCAGCGACTGCCGCTGCCAGTCCCACCTCCACTATTCCCGTGACGCTGACGCGATGCTCAGGATCGTCCTGCAAGCGCATAGAGTATAATCGTTTTATATATAACCATTAATAGTTCCGTTTATATCGGCTGCATAAAATATATAAGGAGATAATTAGTTATAAGATCGGGGATTGGATTGGGAGGCCTCATTGCTGTCGTCGAGGACGAGCCTGAGCTGCAGGCATTATACCGCCTGGTATTGAAGTCGAAAGGCTACCGCGTCGCCTACGTTTCGGCGGACGCCGAGGATGCCGTGTGTAAGTACGAGCATTGCCCGGTCAAGCCGGACCTCGTGATCATGGACCGGAGGCTCGAAAACTCGTCGGGCGAGGAAGCTGCACAGCGCATCTGCCGGCTGCACCCGGGCGCCCGCATCCTTTTTGCGACCGCGGACACCGATCACAGCCAGCTTTCGGGCCAGCCCAACGTCGTGGGCGTGCTGCAGAAGCCCTTTTCCCTGGACGCCATGTTCCGGGCCATCGAGGGCGCGATCGGCGACGGCGAGAGCAGAATGGCGATGTGAAGGACATCCGCTGCCCCGTGCGAGCGCTATTTTAACCGGCCTTACCCGCCACAGTCCCCCGGCTCGAGCTGGATGACATAGCCGTCCGGGTCCTCGATGTACACGAACCGGCCTGGAGCCCGGTCAGGGTTATGATGAATCCGGATCTCATTCTTTTTAATGTAGTCCATCGCCCGGTCGAAGTTCGCATCGTCGATGCTGAACCCGAAGTGGAAGTGTGCAAGCCCGCAGCCCCGGGGGCTGACCGGGCCGTCGGCCCGGAAGATGAAAAAGCTGTCCTTTGCCCCGGTCGTCTTC
>MVRA01000036.1 GCA_002067315.1 Methanocella sp. PtaU1.Bin125
TCATTGCGGTAGAAGGAAGCCTGTTCCTTCGCCCGGGGCCGCGGACACCTGAAGCAGGCCTCGCCCTCGCCCGGACCATCCACCCGGAACTGTTCCAATAAACCGACTGCTCGTCCCGGTTATAAGATTCAACTCTTTTTAGTCGTCCATAATCATTTCCGTGAATATGCATGCGACTCCTGTCACGCTCGCCAAGGGCGCCATATAGCCATGGGCGCCATGTAGCCATGGGCGCCATGTAGCCAAGGGCGCCAAGGATATTAAAAAGATAAGAAATAAGCCTATAACTGAAGCGTTCTTGGCGCTCCTGGCTACCTGGCGCCCTTGGCGAGCGTGACAGGGGTCGCTTTAAATGTACAGGGCCAGATTTCCAGTTACTTTATATTATCCATATTATCAACAGTATTTTGTATCATGTGCCTGTTGACTATACACAATATTTACAAACGACTGTATTTACCTGCAGCATCGACAAACGATCGCGCGAAATCGTTCGTGAAATAAGCGTGCGTGTACGCGCCGATGGCGTTGTGCTCGTAGATGCCGTCGAGGCCGCCGGCGATGCCTTTTCCCGACTCCGTCCGGACGGCAAACCTCGCCTCCGCCCCGCATTCCACCCGGGAATAATGGAACTCGTGCCCCCGGTATGCCAGCCCGGGCTCGAACACGGGCCCCTGCACGAATGCCGCTTTGATGTACCCGAGGGCTTGCATCTTATCGGTCATCACGGCCTTCGCCGGCATTACTCCCGCCATCCGGTACTCGGTCCCTGCGGCAGCGACGCTCTCCGCCAGGTACATCAGGCCGCCGCACTCGCCGTACGCCGGCATCCCGTCGTCGATCGCCTTCTTGATCTGGTCCCGGCAGGCTGCAGCTTCCAGTTTCGCGGCGTGGAGCTCGGGATAGCCGCCGCCGAGGTATAGCGCATCAACCTCCGGCAGGCGATCGTCCATCGGGCTGAAGAAGACGAGCCGGGCCCCGGCCTCTGCCAGCCGGTCCAGGTTGTCCCGGTAGTAGAAGCAGAACGCGTCGTCCATCGCAATGCCGACAGAGACCTGGTCGCCGGCCGGGGCTTCGGGCACGGCCACATCGGGCAGCGGCGGGGCGCTCCGGGCGACGTCGATGATGCGCTGCAAGTCGCAATGCTCCCGGACGGCTTCCCCTGCGCCTTTCAGGCGGTCGTCCTCCTGCGCCATGTTCAGACCGAGATGACGGCTCTTCACGGCCAGGCCGGCTTTTCGCGGCATCCAGCCCAGCGGCTCGGCCTCGAGCGAAGCCTCGATCATCCGCCGGTGGGACGGGCTCCCGATCCGGTTGAAAATGACGCCAGTGACGTCGACGCCCGGGTCGAACTCGCGGAAACCCCTGACTAGCGCGTTGGCGCTCCGGGTCATGGCGCTAGCATCGACCGTCAACACTACGGGCGCCGAAAGTAGCTTCGCCACGTGGGCCGTGCTCGCGGTCTCGGTACCTTCCAGGCCGTCGTAAAGCCCCATGACCCCTTCCACGACGGCGATATCCGCGCCGCGGCAGGCACGGGCGAAGGTCTCCGCGACGCCGTCCTCTCCCATCATGAAAGCGTCCAGGTTCCGGGAGGTGCGGCCGCAGATCGCCGAATGGTGAGTGGGATCGATAAAGTCCGGGCCCACCTTGAACGGCTGCACCTTCAGGCCCTGCGCGGCCAGCGCCGCCATCAGACCGGTCGCTATGGTCGTCTTTCCACATCCGCTGTGGGTGCCTGCGATACAGATCCGCGGTATGTCCATAAATGCCACCTGCTATACCATCATCAAGCAAACTTGCCGTAGCGCAAGTTTACATGATCAATAAGCGAAAGTCGTATAAAGTTATTGGCATATGGTCCTTCACTATCCGATTTCACAGTGTTTTCATACCCGCCGGCTGACACGTTTCCAGAACCCGCAATCGGTAAATTATTTATAGCTTGCCGTTAATCAAGTAAAATTGTCTTAACTCAAAATAAGTTTAGGTGTTACTATGGAGGCAAGATATATTATTATCACTGCGTTGCTGGTGGCGGCGATCGTAGCGGTCTGCGGCTGCACCACCGTGACGCCGACGGCGTCTCCGGCGACTCCCACGCCGGCCGCGCAGTACCCGATGACGGTCATGGACTACTACGGCCGGACAGCGACCATCGACAAGGCGCCCGAGCGCATCGTGTCGCTATCGGCAGCCAACACGGAACTGCTGTTCGACCTGGGGCTCGGCAGCAAGATCGTCGGCGTCGACGACTACAGCGACTACCCGGCCGAGGCCAAAGCCATCACTAAGGTGAGCGGGTTCGCCGAGGTCAGCTACGAAAAGATCACCGCCGTCGACCCGGACGTCATCTTCGCCG
This sequence comes from Methanocella sp. PtaU1.Bin125, assembly GCA_002067315.1. Lineage (GTDB taxonomy): Archaea > Halobacteriota > Methanocellia > Methanocellales > Methanocellaceae > Methanocella_A. Next base: position 2,363 of record MVRA01000036.1, read on the forward strand.
AGGACATCGTCGGCGAGGAGGCCGTCACCAGGCTCAGAGAGATGGGGTTCCCGGTCGTCGAGGTCAAGAACAGCAACCTCACGATGATCCGGAAGAGCATCGAGTTGTTCGGCAGAGTGACGGACACGTCGGCCAACGCGACGGCGCTGATCGATAAAATCGACCGGGAGATCGCTGCCATTAACGCGAAGACGGCGGGGCTGAACGAGAGCCAGAAGCCGAACGTGCTGCTGCTCACCGGCTTCCTGATCTCGAGCCCGCAGATCTACCCGTACGGCTCGGGCACCTACGGCGACGAGCTGCTTACGCTCACCGGATGTAAGAACGCTGCCGGAGACGTCCTCGGCTACCAGGTGATGAGCAACGAGGCCATCATCAAGGCGGACCCGGACTATATCGTCATCCCGGTCGACGGCGTCATGTGCACGATGGACGACTACAATTATTTCAAGAACGGCAACGAGACGTGGATGAAAAGCCTGACCGCCGTGAAGAACGGAAAGGTCTTCTGGGTAGATGGCAACCTGTTCCTGCGCCCCGGCCCCCGCACACCGCAGGCGGGCCTCGACCTGGCCCGGATCGTCCACCCCGAGCTGTTCCCATAAACCGGCTTGCCCCGGCGGGGCATGCCACCTCTCCATTTTATTTTTTCCCGATCGCGGTATCTACCATATGTCGGACTGGCGTCGCTATTTTCATTTATTTGCCCTGATACTGATGATCTCGGAATTTCCGGCCGGGATGCACAGCATCGGTCACGCCTGTCACAGGTTCAGATTTTTTACTTTACCATTCCTCCGGATCTTATTGCAGTTCTTGGGGTTTTTTATCCAGGCCATGATGACGAAAAGGCAAACGTTGAGGATTTTGCGAATAATCTATCACGATTCTTATGGCAAGAGTTATTTACTATGAATATTATTTACACGGACAATAATGATAGATTATTTCCCGCAAGGGTTTTAACACATATTCAAATATTAAAATAAAAAACATAGTATGGATGCGAATTGCCATGTTGGAGAAGATGTTTTACCCGGCAAGCGTTGCGGTGATCGGCGCGTCACAGGAGAAAGGTAAGGTAGGCAGAGCAGTCCTCGACAACCTCATCGACAGGTTCAAGGGAAGCATATACCCCATCAACCCGAAGGCAGCGGAGATCGAGGGTATCAAGTGCTATAAGAGCGTGCTGAACGTGCCGGGCGAGATCGACCTGGCCGTCATCGTCATCCCCGCAAAGCTGGTGCCGCAGGCCGTGAAGGAGTGCGGCGAGAAAGGCATCAAGAACCTAGTGATCATTTCGGCAGGCTTCAAAGAGGTCGGCCCGGAAGGGGCGAGGCTGGAGAACGAGGTCAAGGACATCGCCAAGAACTATGGCATTCGCATCGTGGGGCCCAACTGTCTGGGCATCCTCAACACCTACTCCGGGTGTAACGCGTCCTTCGCCAAGAAAATGCCCCCGAAGGGCAACATGTCCATCATTTCGCAGTCCGGCGCGCTGGGCACGGCCATCCTGGACTGGTCGGAGATGACCGACATCGGCTTCGCCAACTTCGTCAGTTTAGGGAACAAGTCCGACCTGAACGAGATCGACTTCATGCAGGCGTGGCGCGACGACAAGGAGACCTCCGTCATCCTCGCGTACCTGGAAAGCATCACCGACGGCCAGCGGTTCATCAACATGGCCCGGGACGTGTCGAGGGAGAAGCCCATCATCGTGGTCAAGAGCGGCCGGACCAGCGCGGGCGCCCGGGCGGCGTCGTCGCATACCGGCAGCCTGGCCGGCGCCGACGTGGCGTACGATTCCGCGTTCGCCCAGTGCGGCGTGATCCGGGCGGAGACGGTCGACCAGTTCTTCGACCTCGCCGGCGGCTTCTCGGCCCAGCCCATCCCGAAGGGCGACCGCGTCTGCATCGTCACCAACGCGGGCGGGCCGGGCATTCTCGCGACAGACGCCTGCGAAAAGCTGGGGCTCAAGCTGGCCACGCTGGCCACCGAGACCATCGACAGGCTGAAGACCACACTGCCCGCTGCCGCCAACTTCTATAACCCCGTGGACGTGCTGGGCGACGCCTCGCCGAAGCTGTACGAGTTCGCGCTCCAGACGGTGATCGCGGACGACGGCGTGGACGGCGTCATCGTGCTGGCGACGCCGCAGGCCATGACCGACCCGGTCGGCATCGCCGAGGTCATCGCAAGAGTGCGCAAGACCACGGACAAGCCCATCCTGCCCAGCTTCGTGGGCGGCACCGAGATGCAGTCGGGCGTGGACTTGCTCCGGAAACACAAGCTGCTCAACTATGGCGACCCGGAACGCGCCGCCTATACAATGAAAACGCTGACGAAGTACAACAACATCCGCAACCGGGTGTACGAGAAGCCCAAGCACTTCGAAGCTGACCGGGCCATGGTCCGCAAGGTCATCGCCGAAGCCCGTATGGCCGGCATTACCGTGCTGGGCCTGGAGGCGCTGCCGGTGCTGGAGGCCTACGGCATCCCGACGCTGAAGTACCGCATCGTGGACAGCGCGGACAAGGCCGTCGCCGCCGCGAAGGAGTTCGGCTACCCGGTCGTCATGAAGATCGTGTCGCCACAGATCATCCACAAGTCGGACGTCGGCGGCGTGCGGGTGGGCCTGGACAGCGACGAGGCGGTCGTCAACGCCTACAACAAGATGATGAAGGACGTCAAGGCGGCCGTGCCCCATTGCCGGATCAGCGGCGTGCTCATCCAGCAGATGGCCACCGGCGGCAAGGAGGTCATCCTGGGCGTGAACCGGGACCCGCAGTTCGGGCCGCTCATCATGTTCGGCCTCGGCGGCATCTACGTCGAGGTGCTGAAAGACGTCCAGTTCCGGGTGGCCCCGCTGACCGAGAAGGACGCGCTGGGCATGATCTACGGCATCAAGACCCACCAGATGCTGGAGGGCGTCCGCGGAGAAAAACCCGCGGATATCGAGAAGCTCGCCGAGTTCCTGGAGCGCCTGTCGCAGCTCGTCACCGACTTCCCGGAGATCCTGGAGCTGGACATCAACCCGGTCAAGGTCTACGAGAAGGGCAAGGGATGCCTGGCGCTCGACGCCCGCATGACTATATCCTGAGCCTTTCCCTTTTTTACAATTCGAATCGGAAGTCAAGGAACAGTAAAAGGCCGCAGAGAGACGGCTGACGACAGGTGTCCTTGTCAGGTATGAGATGATGAAAATCAAGTCGTTGTCCTGCTATGCGTGAAGGAACGGCAGCGCGGTAAAAGGCCGCAGAGACCGCAGAGGGGCGCAGAGACCGCAGTTTCTTTTTTAGTTTAACTATACGATATCTAAAATGGAAACTGCGTCCTCTGCGCCCCTCTGCGGTCTCTGAGGCCCTCTGCCGCGCCCTGTTTGTTACGTTCCCGCAGCCACGGGCAGCTGCACGATGAAACGCGACCCCTGGCGGTAGTCCCCGGGGACGCGGTCCTCGATCTGCATGGTGCCGTGGAACCGGTCCAGCAGGGCTTTGACCAGCAGCAGCCCGATGCCCCGGCGTTCGGCTTTTCTCGCCCGGCCCCCGGCGGCCATCAGCAGCTTTTCCTTCAGCTGATCGGAGATGCCCGGGCCGTTGTCTTCCACGGTCACCCGGTGGCACATCCGCTCTCCGCACCGGACTTGTTCCAGCCCGATGTCGATCCGCAGGTTCCCGGAAGAATGCCGGATGGCGTTATCGACCAGGTTGGCGAACAGGTCCTTGAGCATATGGTTGGCCTCCACGTAACAGCCGCTGACCGGCCGGTACTCGATCCGGACGTCCCGGCCCGCGATGCCGGAGAAGTCCTCTTTGATCCCGGACAGCACCTCCCCGAGGTCGAATATCCCGGAAGGGATGTCGCCTTCGCGCAGCTGTTGCAGCTTCTTCACGTTATTGATGAGCCGGGTGCTGTTCTTGATGATTTCCAGCGGCTGCAGCAGCAGCTCTCTCCCGTGCCCTTCCGGCTTCAGCGTGTCCAGCGCCATCTCGAGGTAGCCCAGCATCGCCTGGTCCATGTTGCCGATGTCGTGGCCCATGAGATCGACGTAGAGCTCGGCCTGGGACTTGGCCTCCTCGAGCCGGGTCTCGGCCAGCTTACGGTCAGTGATGTCCCGGTCGAAGGAGATCAGGTATTCCCGGTCGTGGAACCGGATGTAGTTCGAGCTCAGCTCGACGGGGTAACATCTTCCGTACCGGTCGACGCGTATGGTCTCGAACGTAACGGAACCGCGTTCCTTGATACGATCCCAGCTCCTCGCGAATTTTTCCGGCGGAAAGCCCGGGTCGATATCCCAGAGATGCATGGACAGCAGCTCCTCGCGAGAGTAGCCCAGGGACCGGCAGGCGGCATCGTTCACATACCGGATTTTGCCCTGCCGGTCCAGCCAGACGGACGAGTCGGTGAAGTGGTCGACGGCGAACTGGGTCAGCTTCAGCCGCTCCTCCAGCGCCAGCCGTTCGGTGATGTCCTCGTAGGTGCCCAGGATGCCGATGACGTTGCCCCCGGCGTCGTGCAGCGGGACCTTGTTGGTGTCCAGCCAGGACTGCCTGCCGTCCGCCTGCTGCTGGGGCTCGATAATGTGATATTTCGGGCGGTCGTGGTCCATCACCTCGCGGTCGTCCCGGCGGAAGGCGTCGGCCTCGGCACGGGTCCAGGCGAGGTCGTAGTCGGTCTTCCCCGCGATGTTCTCGGGCGAGCCGACGCCGGCGGCGATGGCGAAGTTCATGTTACAGCCCAGGTATACCGAGTCGATATCCTTCCAGAAGACCCGCTGGGGGATGTTGTCCAGGACCAGGCGCATCATCTCGCCGGACGTCCGGATGGCCTCCTCGGCGATCTTGCGCTTCTCGTCGGCCGCCCGCAGGGCCCTGATCTGCTCCTCGAGCCGGGACAGCTCCTGCTGTAGCTCCCTGATCCGATCCGCCTCGTCCTCAGTTTTGGTAAAAACGGTCATAGGGCCACTTTTCTCTGTACTGGAAATTATACATCATATAATATATAAAATTAATATTATAGATGGCGCGACTCCCGGGCTGCGTGTCAGGCACATCATTTGTCCCGGGACAGATACAAGAAAGCTTTTATTTCACATGCAACGATGTTCAATGGGGTTGGATTATGGCCTATTCTCGTCTGAAGGCCCGGGTCAGGGACGCAATCATCACGCTGCTCATCGTCGCGCTGGTCGCGACCATATTGATCCTGCCCTTCTACAATCCCAGCATGGCCGTATACATGACCATCATCGCGGTGGGCATGTCGCTGGCCCTGCAGAAGTACCTGGCCAGCTTCGTCGGGCATTTCGTCATCCGCGGGTCGGGCATCTTCGCCATCGGCGACCGGATCCGCATCGGGACGATCAAGGGTGACGTCAAGCACATCGGCCTCTTCCACATCATCCTCGACGAGGTCGGCGACGACGACAAGATGGGCGGGGAGCTGACCGGGAAGATCATCAGCGTGCCCAACCTGCTCGTGCTCGACCAGTCCGTACAAAACTACTCCCGGGACTTTTCCGTCGACGACGAGATGATCACGTGCGGGTACATCTTCGACGAGATCCGGATACCCCTGAGGCCCAAAAGCGACGTGCAGAAAGCGGTCGTCATCCTGGAGGAGCTGCTGTGGGCGGAAAACGCGGCGTTCATCAAGGAAGCGTCGGCACGTTTCGACCGGGGGCTGCCGAACTTCCTGCACGACATCGAGAAGGGCCCGAAGGTCACGATTCACTTCGATAAGGAGCGGGTCTGGATCAAAGGCAGGGTCATCACGCCCATCCGGGCAAAGAACGAGCTGAGGACCCGGATCGGGCTGGGCTTCATCAACCGCATCAAGGGCGACAGCGGCATCGAGATTAACTGAGCTTTTAATCCTTTGCTCACCCCATGGACGGGCAACAGCGCCGGGATAACGTCCGGGCAGCGCGGCGCCCGGCAAGGGCCGATACCGCCGGCATCGTTAGCTTCAGGAAACGGGCAGCTCGACCAGGAACTTGCTCCCTTTCGTATGGTCTCCGGCGACGCGGTCCTCGATCCACATCCGGCCGCCGAGCCTGCCCACCAGCGTTTTGACCAGGTACAGCCCGATGCCCCTGCGGTCTGCCTTGATTTCGTCGCTCTCGATCTCCCGGACGAGCTTTCGCTTCATCTCGTCCGGCAGGCCCGGCCCGTTGTCGTCGATGGCGACCTGGCAGTAATCCCGGGAGTCCGCCTGTATCTGGTCGAGCCGGATGTTCACGGTCAGCGGGCCCCGGGAATGCTTGATGGCGTTGTCGATAATGTTCGCGAACGCGTCTTCGAGGAGCAGGTTCCCCATTACGGTACATCCCGTCGCACACGAGCAATTGATTGTAATTTCCCTGTCCTTTAAACCCTCGTATTTACCTGCCAGCTGTGAAAGCATCTGCCCGAGGTCCACCTTTTGCGCAGGGATATCGCCCGCATTGATCCGCTGGAGCTTTTTGACATTGTCGATGAGCCGGGAACTTTTCCTGATCAGCTCGATCGACCGAGCAAGGTACTCTTTTTCTGTGCCGTCGGGGCCCGTCGTGTCGGTCGCCATCTCGAGATAGCCCATGATCGCCTGGTTCATGTTGCTGATGTCGTGGCCCATGATGTCCACGTACAGCTCGGCCTGTGCCTTCGACCGCATCAGCGCCTCTTCCGCTTTCCTGCGATCGGCCACCTCTTGTCTCAGGACCTCGTTGGCGTCGTTAAGCTCCTGCGTGCGTTCCTTGATGCGCGCCTCCAGCGTATCGTACATCTTGCGCAGCCGGTCTTCCGACTCTTTTTAAAAAATCGCATAGCTGGTCCTTCTTCTCGACGATCGACCCGAAGATATAGGCGATGACGATGAAGATGACCGCCCTTAAGACCGCCTCGGACGTGAAAAGGCCCGCGACGTAATAGTTCACAGCGATGTGGAACACGCCCAGGAAGAGCGCCAGGTAAACGGCTTTACGGTGGTAGAAGAGCGCGGCGAGGACGATCGGGATGTAGAACAGGTGAGTGTAGACGACGTCGATTTCTGAGACCAGGTTGACGTAAACGGTAACCAGGATGACCAGAAGGATGGCGATGCTCAGAATCAGGAGCTCGTATCGGCCTTGCAGGCGAGCGCAGGCAGTATCGTAGATTCTGGCGGGCATGGTGACCGTTCCATATCATTGATCCTGTTATTTAATAATTAAAATTTTATAATATAGATAACCACCCATTTTTATAATCAATTGTTTAAGTATATTACCTTGCAGAGCCCTGTCTTTTGTCTGCCTGCAGCCCATTGCTATGGCTGCACAGTTTTGCCGTGTCGGAAGCGGGATGTCCCGGCCGGGCGGGGAAACACGAGGAACCGGCCATGGTAGCCGGTCGGGCGCCCTCGCGTGCGCACGCATGCCGGGGCATCGGCATACTGCGTCTGCATGCTATTTGTTCATGGCGTAGAGGCCGAAGGCCGCGGCGGCACCGGGTCGTAAAGCCAGTCACCGTCTGGCACTGAGCTTGTTCTCGTACCACTCCCGGAACTGCAGCAGCGCCCGCGTCCGGTGGCTGACCTCGTTCTTCTGCTCCGTCGTCATCTCGCCCACCGGGAACCGCCGGTATGAAAAGATCGGGTCGTAGCCGAAACCGTTAGTGCCGACCTCCTCCGTCAGCAGCTCGCCCCACCAGACGCCGGTGAACGTGGTCGGCTCCTCGCCCGGGGCGCAGTAGCCTACGACGGACCGGAACTCGGCCCGGCGGTTCGGCTCGCCCGCCATGAGCTTCAGGATGCCCCGGTTGCCGATGGTGTGCTGGACGTAGGCCGAATACGGCCCCGGGAAGCCCCGCAGTGCGTCCACGAACAGCCCCGAGTCCTCGACGATGACCGGCTTATCCAGCTGCTCGGCGCAGTACTTCGCGCCATAGGCTGCGATCTTCGAGGGATCGTCGTCCTGCAGCTCCGGGTAGGTCATGTCGACCTGCTCGAGGTCGAAGTAGTCACGGAACAGCAGCTCGGCCTCCCGCATCTTGCCGGGATTGTGAGTGACAAAATGGATCTTATGGCGTGGCATAGTAGCAAGATGTATTCGCCAGCAAAAAACCGTTTCGATCTTTTCTCCCGCCATTTTCTGTCGCCCGTATGTTCCACGACCGGCCCGAGAGTAAACATTACGGTTAATATGATATATTTTTACACCCGGCTGAAAAACAGCCCGGCGCTCCCTGCCGACGACACCTGACCGCAGGATGCCGGTTGTACTTACCTTATTGTAATTACGAAATGTTAACGGAAAGCTATTTTTACTGCCAGCCAATTGGATGATGAAACGAGGGATTATGCGGCTCCGCGAGAAAACACTAATCGTCATCGTCGTCATTTTCGCCACCCTTATTCTAATCGAGTTCGCCTTCTCCAACCTGATCGTCATGAACAGCTACTATAGCATGGAGCGAGAAGACACCCTCCAGAAGGTGTACCAGGCCGACGGCGCCCTCGCCAAAGAGTTCCAGTCGATCGACGTGCTGCTCTCGGACTGGGCCGCGCGGGACGACTCTTACCGGTACATGGCATATCCGTCGCCCGGCTACATCGAGCAGAACATGAGGGACGAGGCCTTCGTCTCGCGCAACCTCAACCTCCTGCTCATGATCGACACGTCGGGGCAGATCGCCTACAGCAAGGCGTTCGACCTGAAGAACCGGACTGTGCTGCCGCTCTGGGAGAGCGTGCGGCCGCACGTCGGCAACGGCAGCCCGCTGGTGCTACAGTCGGCCAACGAAAGCCTGTCGGGCGTGATCGTGCTGCCGGAAGGCCCGATGCTGGTGGTGGCGCAGCCTATCCTCGACAGCGAAAGGAAAGGCCCCGCCCGCGGCACGATGATCATGGGACGGTTCGTCGACGCGGAATGGAGCGCGAAGCTGTCGGAGACGACGCGCCTGGACCTGAGCGTATACCTCTTCGACAGCCCTGACCTGCCGGCGGATATCCTGGCGGTACGCAACGCATCGTATTCCGAATACCCCTATCTCACCATCCCGCTGAACGAGGATTACATCGGGGGGTACCAGGTCATCGAGGACGTGGACGGAAAGCCCGCGCTGGTCATGAGGGTGCTGGCGCCCCGGCCGATCTACCAGAACGGTAAGGACACGATCGCGTACATCATCCTTGTGACGCTCGCCGTAGGCGTGCTGATCGCCGCCCTCGCCATCGTGCTGCTGGAGAAGATCGTGCTCTCCCGGATATCGCGCCTGGACCGGGAGGTGAAGATGATCAGCGCCAGCAACGACCTCTCGGCGCGGGTGGCCGTGGCCGGCCAGGACGAGCTGTCGAACCTCGCGAAGGCCATCAACCACATGCTCTCGTCGCTGGAGCAGTCGGGACAGAAGCTCTATCAGAGCGAAAACCGCTACCACGCGATCGTGGAGGACCAGTCGGAGCTCATCTGCCGCTTCCGGCCGGACGGCGCGATCGTCTTCGCCAACGAGGCCTACTGCCGTTACTTTGCCGCGGGCCAGCCGTCGGCGCCGGAAAAGTGCTTCATCCAGTCGCTGCCCCCGGTCACCCGGGAGGGCGCGGAGGGGCTGCTGCAGTCGCTGAACGCGCGGGAGCCTGCGCGGATCCTCGAATGCCTCTTCGAGGTGAACGGGGAGCAGCGGTGGCTGCAGTGGAACATCCGGGCGATCTGCGACCGGGAAGGCCGGGTCACGGAGTTCCAGGCAGTGGGCCGGGACGTCACCGAGATCATCCGCAACCAGGAGCAGATCAAGGCCTCGCTTCGGGAGAAAGAAGCGCTGCTGAAGGAGGTCCACCACCGGGTGAAGAACAACCTGCAGATCATCTCCAGCATCCTCAGCCTCCAGGAGGCCCGGGTGATCGACCAGCCGAGCCGGGAGATGCTCCGGGACAGCCGGAACCGCATCAAGAGCATGGCGCTCATCCACGAGAAGCTGTACCGGTCGGAAAACCTGTCCCGGATCAACTTTGCCGAGTACGTCCGGAGCCTGATGAGCCACATCCTGACCACGTACGGGAGCGGCGGCGACCGGATCAACGTCCGGGTGGACGTCGAGGACATCTCGCTCAACATAGACACAGCCATCCCGCTGGGACTGATCATCAACGAGCTGGTGACCAACAGCTTCAAGCACGCGTTCCCGGGAGGCGCCGGCGGCGAGATCTCCGTAGAGCTGCACCGGGACGGCGCCGGACAGTACCTGCTCACGGTCGGGGACGACGGGGCCGGTATGCCGGGGGACTTCGACGTGGAGCACACGACGTCGCTGGGCCTGCAGCTGGTCAACGCCCTCGTCCAGCAGACCAACAGTAAGGTCACCATACTGCGCGAGAAAGGGACCGTGTTCAAGATCGCCTTCTCTGCATAGCCGCTATCCCGTGTAGCGGAAGATAGGGCGCGGTTAAAGGCCGCAGAGACCGCAGAGGAGCGCAGAGTACGCAGTTACTTTATAGTTTACATTTTGCCCTTTCTAAAAAAAGGAAACTGCGCTCTCTGCGCTCCTTTGCGGTCTCTGCGGCCATTAACCATTTCTTGCATTTTTCATAGGACGGATAATTATATTATTTTTCAGCGGCCAATTATGTATGGCGGCGTAATAAGGGCTGCCATACAGGGGGGCATCAGATGATAGAGGTTAGCAAAGGCATCTACTGGGTGGGCGCGATCGACTGGGAAATCCGGGACTTCCACGGCTACGCCACTCCGAAGGGCACCACCTATAACGCGTACCTGATCGTGGACGAGAAGGTCGCGCTCGTCGACACGGTCAAGGAGCCGTTCAGGGACGAGCTGCTGTCGCGGGTGGGCGAGATCGTCGACCCGGCGAAGATCGACTACGTGATCGTCAACCACCTCGAGCGGGACCACTTCGGATCGTTCGCGCAGGTGATGGACGTAGCAAAGAACGCGAAGGTCTATGCGTCCGGGCGGGGGAAGAAGGGGATCGAGGAGGTCTACGGCGAACGTTGGGATGTCACCGCGGTCAAGACCGGGGACACGCTGGGCCTCGGTAAGAGGACGCTGCGGTTCGTCGAGACGCCCATGCTGCACTGGCCCGACAGCATGTTCACCTACGTGGAGCCGGACCGGGTCCTGATCTCCAGCGACGCCTTCGGCCAGCACGTCGCCGGCTCGCAGCGGTTCGACCGCGAGGCCGACCCGCACGCGCTGATGGAGGACGCCAAAACGTATTACGCGAACATCCTCATGCCCTTCGGGACCCTGATCCAGGGCCTGCTGGCCAAAGTGCCGTCGCTGAACCTGGCGCCGGAGATCATCGCGCCCGACCACGGGCTGATCTGGACGAAGCCCGGGACGATCATCGACGCATACGGCCGCTGGTCGAAATTCGAGGCGAGGGACAAGGTCGTGATCGCCTACGACACCATGTGGGAGAGCACCGGGAAGATGGCACACCTGATCGCCCGCGGCGCCATCGACGGGGGCGTCGAGGTGAAGCTCTTCCACCTGCGCAAATCCCCATACAGCGAGGCCGTCACCGAGATACAGGACGCAAAGGCCTTTATCATCGGCTCGCCCACGCTGAATAACGGGCTGTTTCCCACGGTGGGCGGTTTCCTGTACTACCTGAAGGGCCTGAAGCCGAAGCACAAGATCGCCACGGCCTTCGGCTCGTACGGCTGGATGGGCGGCGCGGTGAAGGAGATCGTGGCCCGGCTGAAGGAGATGGAGCTGGAGCTGGCCGAGCCTGCGCTGGACTTAAGGTATCCTGTGACGAAGCAGCAGGAGCAGGAATGCATCGAGTTCGGCCGGAAGATCGCGAAGCAGGTCAAGGAGGCGAAGCAATGAAATGGATGTGCAAGGTCTGCGGCTACATACACGAAGGCGAGGAGCCCCCCGAGGAGTGCCCGCTCTGCGGCGCCCCGAAGTCGGAGTTCGTGCAGGTGCCCTGACAAAATAGCGCTATGCGTCTCATCGTATGGAAGCCCTGACCAGGAAGATGAATAACGGTAAAGGCTACCGCCGCACACCCGGC